>JAXGWN010000146.1:0-5285 GCA_040773285.1 Bacillota bacterium | reverse complement strand
GTCAGTCCTGTCCGCAGCATTTTCCCGTTCCGGAACAGATACTCAGGACTCGTCATGGTTTCTCATTATCTCCTTCAGACATTTCCGGGCAGAAGAGATGGTGGCACAGCGCTCATCGGTGTCCAGATGATCGTTCTTTCTAAGCACTTCCATCAGGTGGGAGATCCGGGGAAGCCGCAGGGAATGCCGGCGGAGCAGTTCCGGCTGACCCAGCAGTTCCTCCGGTGTCCCCTCCATGACCAGCTGCCCGCCATCCATGACATAGACGGAATCGCAGAACAGGGGCACCAGGTCGATATCGTGGGTGGCCAGTACGATGGCCATCTGCTGCTTCTTTTGCAGTTCCCCCAGTGTGTCCAGCAGACTGCTGACTCCCCGGGGATCCAGCCCGGCAGTGGGTTCATCGAGAATCAGAACCTCAGGATTCATGGCCAGCACCCCGGCGATGGCCACCCGTTTCTTCTGGCCAAAACTCAGCTGATGCACCGGCCGGTCCATCAGGTCCTCTACTCCAGCCCGGGCGGCTGCCAGGGCGACCCGGCTGCGCACCTCCTCCTCCGGCAGCCCCAGGTTCAGGGGACCAAAGGCAATGTCCTGAAACACATCAGCGGAAAACAACTGGTCCCCGGGATCCTGAAACACGATCCCCACCGACTGTCTCAGCCGGATCAGATCCTTTCTGCCGGTTCCCACCGGCTCCCCTTTCAGAAGGATCTCTCCGGAATCCGGATTCAGAATCCGGTTCAGGGTGAGAAACAGGGTGGATTTTCCCGCACCGTTCCCCCCCAGAATTCCGGTAACCTCTCCGGCTCTTAAGCTGAGGCTGATATCCCGGATGGCCGGAACGCCAGGTTCATAACTGTAGGTCAGTCCTCTGGCCTCCAGGACCACCGGATTGTTCATGGAAGCATACCCCTTTCCAGAAAGGTCACAGCCATCAGCAGGATGCAAAAGCCCACCGCACCGGCGGCCAGGGCACCGGAAGTGCGGTATGGACGGGCAAGAACGGGAATTCCACCCCGGTGAAGCCGGGCCTCCATGGCGGAATAAATGCGGTCACTGCGTTCAAGACTCCGGACCAGAACGGTACCGGCCAGCCACCCGGCATGCCGGATGGCCATACGGCGGTTCCCATACCCGAGCCTGGCCCGCTGCGCCGTCCGGATTTTTTGCTGCTCCCCGTTCAGGACAAACAGGTACCGGTGCATCAGGACCATCAGGGAAATCAGTACACCGGGCACCTTCAGCCGCTGCAGCACCGCCAGCATATCCGGGACCGGGGTGCTGAGCACCACCAGCAGCACCGCGGACCAGGCCGAAAGCGAACGGACCAGCAGGCGCAGTCCCCGGATCAGCGCCTCCTGTCCTATCCCCCACACGCCCCCGCTCCCGGCAGCAATCTGCCAGAAAAGCGGGTGTCCCGGGGGATGCTTTTCCACCAGGATTGTAAGGATCCCCACCAGAAGAAACGCAGCCGGAACCAGAAGATGCCGGAGGTACTCCCTCCATCTGGTTCCTGTCCGGAACCGGGCCACCACGCCCATGGCCACCAGGGTAATTCCTCCGGCGGCCAGGGAACTGCCTCCCAGGCAGATCAGGAGAACCGCTGCCCCGGCAGCCATTTTTATCTCCGGCCTGTACCGGGCGGCTGCCGTCTGTGCAGCCCGGTCAGCGGTCCGCAGGTCCGCGGCACTCATACTTTTTTCTCAGGGTCATGCGGCCGAGAATCCATCCGGCCACACCGGCACCCAGGGCTGCCTGCAATACAAACAGCAGAGACTCCACTTCACCGCTGGGAAGCTCCAGCACCGGACTGAACCAGGGACTGTACCCGGGGCTGATTTCTCCGATCAGGTCCCCGGCCTCACCATCGGCCCCTTCAAATCCCGCCTCCGGGAGAAGCAGCAGCGGAACAACCACGATAAGGGCGGCCAGCAACAGCAGCAACAGATTTTTCTGCCAGAGTTTCATCTCATATCCTCTCTTCCTGCAGAACCCGGAGGGACTTCAGTTCCTCCCGGCTGTATTCGCTCAGAACATTGAACACCACTACGGTGAACAGACCTTCCACCACTGCCAGGGGAATCTGGGTCAGGGCGAACACTCCCAGAAACCGGACCAGGGATGCGGACACACTGCCTCCCAGGGGATGGGCCAGGGCCAGCTGTACTGCAGTCACCACGTAGGTCAGCAGGTTCCCGGCAAAGGCGGCCAGAAAGATTGCCACCGGAATTTTTGCCCCGGCCCTGGTGGCCAGTCTGTATACCCCGAAGGAAACCAGGGGCCCGGCCACTCCCATGGAAAAGGTGTTGGCCCCCAGGGTGGTGATCCCGCCGTGGCCCAGCAGAAGTGCCTGAAACACCAGTACCAGCAGAGCGATCACCGTCATGGTGGCCGGTCCGAACAGGATGGCTCCCAGACCCACCCCGGTGGGATGGGAGCAGCTTCCGGTAAGGGACGGAATCTTCAGGGCGGACAGCATGAAGGCAAAGGCCCCGCAAAGAGCCAGCAGCACCAGTTGCCTGGGAGACTGATCCGTCCTTTTGCGGATGGCAGCCAGTCCCACCAGTACGGCTGGCACCGTCAGCACCCCCCAGCCCAGAGCATGAGGCAGCGGCAGGAACCCTTCAGCGATGTGCATCGCCCTGGCGGCCGGCACCACTGCAAAAATCCCGGACAAAGCCAGTGCGGTGATCCGTCCGGCTTTTCTTCCCCAAGTATTCATTTCGTTCTCCTTTCGCTTTTCAGCCCAATAAAAAAATCAGCGCATATTGCGCTGATCAAAGGCATATTGGGCAGGAAACACATAATAGCATAGAATAATCGCCATCGGGTCGCCTGGTCCAGTATCTTCTGTGTCCGCGCAGAATCATGGATTATACGAAGGCAGGCCTTCTGGCTCAGCATCATCACAGGCTTCCGTCTTCCCGGTGTCTGAGACACCAGTGACCTATGGAAACCCGCTCCGCTTCACAGCAACGGGATTGCGTGGGATTTTCACCCAATTTTCCTTTTCACGTGCCCTTCCGGGCACGCACCTTCATACGTTTTATTCATTTTCTGCATTATACCCCATCCGGACCCAGGTTCAAATGTGCAAGTTAACAAAGTTTATTCCATTGTGCTGCAGCTTCTTGATCTTTCTCACAGACCGCTGTTTCCCCTTGTCCTTCCAGAACACCGGTTTCCCGGACCTCCAGCACCACGATGTGACTGCCAGAATACCCGGCCTTTTCTGCCTGTGCCAGATGTTCCCGGAGAACCGGCAGCTGCTCCGGAGAAAAGACACTGGCTTTTTCCAGCCCGGTGCCGGTAAAGGCCCCCCCGGGACCAGTCCGCAGATACCTGCTTTCATGTTTCAGTGCATACAGTCTCATGCCGGCAGACCCCCGCCTGCCCGCCGGATCAGACTCTCCAGCCGGCCGCGACCAGTCGCCTGATTTTCATTCTGGACGCTCACCCAGTGCTCAAGTTTCTGAAGGGCTTTCCCGGAGGCCACGATTTCCCTTGCCTCCAGATACCCGGCCCGCAGGTCGTTTGTCCGGTTCATCAGGGTGAGGATCAGCCCGGCATTGAGGCAGGCAATGTCCAGGCGGCTTCCTGTATCCTGGCCGGATATCAGCCGGATCATCCTGAGAGCCTCCTCTTCCGGATTCTCCAGGGGCGTCAGCTCCTCCTGTATCCCACGGCGTATGCCCAGTTCCTCCGGGAAAAAAGACCAGGCTGCGATGGTTCCATCCTCTTTCAGTTCCGCCACAAAGGTCTCTCCCAGGGTGGACGCCTCATCCATTCCCCGGACTCCGTCACCAGCCAGGCCATGGACAACCAGGGCTTTATGGTATCCGATTTCCCGCATCACCTCGGCCACCGGGCGCACCATGTCCCGGGAATGAACCCCCCGGACCCCGTAACGGGGCAGCACCGGACTGGCCAGGGAGGCGGCCGTATTGAGAACCGTACCAAAGGAAATCTGGGATAGGATCCTGCCCAGGGCTCTGGGATGGACCCGGGGACTCATCCCGTTGAAGATTCCGATTCCGGCCTCTTCAATGCTTTTTTTCACCAACTGTGGATCGCATTCCACGTCGACCCCCAGCCTTTCCAGAATATCCAGGGTCCCACAGACAGACGTGATGGCCCGGGCTCCGTGTCTGGCCATGGTCACCCCACCCGCTGCCGCAATAATGGAGGCCGCTGTACTGATATTAAACGTTTTGAAGGAATCCATTCCGGTTCCACAGTTATCCACCAGTGGCGAGTCCGTCCGGGGCTCGACCTTAATGGTGTCCAGTTCATAAATGGCTTCCCAACTGCCGGCAATCTCTCCGGCACTTTCCCCCTTGGCAGACAGTGCTGCCAGGAAGGCCCCCTGATGCATGTCCGTCGTTTCATCGGACAGGATCTGTCTGAAATATTCCCGGGCTTCCTCACGGCTGAGATCTTCCGAGCGGATCAGGCGTCCCACCGCCTGTCCAAAATTTTTCTCCTGGTTCATCTTTTTTCTCCTCCATTTTTCTCCCGGGGATCTTCTGATCCCCAGGGTTCCAACACCATGGCCAGTTCCGTTCTGTCCCCGGCACCGGCCAGGGTACCGGGAAGTTCCTCCAGGGAAATCCTCCGGGTGATCAGGTCCCGGACGGGAACCTGTCCGGAGGCGATCAGGGTGAGAGCCCTCCGGTTGTCCCCTGCCCCGCATCCGTAACTTCCTGTCAGGGTCAGTTCCCTGTAGTGGATGCTGTTCAGCCACCGGACCGGTACACTCTCTGTTCCGGAAGCGTCTCCCGAAAGACCGCTGAAAAACCCGAGCACGCCTCCTTTTCCCAGGGCGTCCATGCCCTGCATAAACGGTATCGTACCCGGGCAGCAGGGTATAACGGCGTCGGCTTCCTCCCAGCCGGTTTCCGCCTGCAGGGTCTTCCGGAGGCTCCGGCTTCCGGAGACCGGGAAGACCCGGATCCCCAGGGATGCGGCCAGACGGAGCCGGGCGGGATCCGATTCTGCCACCTGCACCTCTTCCAGTCCTTCTGACCGGGCCAGTCTGGCCATCAGGATTCCCAGCCGGCCGGCTCCGATCACCAGAAGACGGTTCCGGGCAGAAAGGTGGAGGGCCTTCAGCATATTCACAGCACAGGCCAGAGGCTCCGTCAGGGCAGCCTCTCCATAGGACACCCCGTCAGGGATTTTTTGCAGAAATCCTGCTCTTGGCACCAGGAGAAATTCGGAAAACCCTCCGTCCCGGCTGAACCCCAGGATCTGAACACCGTCACAGAGATTGTCCTGCCCTT
>JAXGWN010000145.1:0-5298 GCA_040773285.1 Bacillota bacterium | reverse complement strand
AAACGGATGAAAGAGATTCTTTAGTACGAAACCGGCGAAAAATAATACCACAAAACAAAGACTGGGAAACGGCGGGACCCTTTGGTGTATAAGGGATGCCATCTCCCAGTCCTCTATTTTTCTTTTGAAACTCCGGTTATAGCACTCCCGGGCCGGATCCAACAAGACGGCCTCTCGCCGCTCACTGGGGTCCGTGGTATAATGAAGGAAGGAACCGGAGAGGTTCCGGAGGAGGAGACTCAATGAGCGGCATGGTAAGCAGGGTAATGAGCGCGGCAAAGAAGTACACCATGGTGGATTATGGCTTCTTTAAATTTCTGATGATCTCCACCGGGATACTTCTGGGAGTTTATTTTAACGAGGCAATGAAAAGCATTCTCTGGCTGGTCTGGGTGGTGTTTTTCGTATCTGCTGCCTGGATGATCTGGCAGATATACCGTTACACCCGGTGATCCAGCCCGGGTAACCTGCTGCCGGTATTCCGGCGGCTTTTTTCATGGATCTGTATGGAGGAAGAGAAAAGTATGGGAAGAATGTATCAGGCGGAGGTAAACAATCTGCAGCTGTGGGGAACCCATGGGCATTTCGAAGAGGAACGGGTCCGGGGACAGAAGTTCCAGGTGGACATACGGGCTGCCTACGATATGCTGGATATGTGCCGGACCGACCGGCTGGACCGGGAGGGAGGGTACCTTGAACTGTGCCGGATTGCCACCCGGGTGGTGGAGGAAGAACAGCACCGCCTGCTGCAGCGGGTAGCCTGGCGAATTCTGGAGGAGGCCTTCGGAACCCTTCCCCGGCTGGAATGGATCCGGGTGACCATCCGGAAACCGGCAGTTCCCGTACAGAAGGTGGTCGACTCCGTGGCTGTGGTTTTGGAGATGACCCGGGAGGAATTTCTGAAGGAAGCGTCCCGGGAAGCCGGGACACAGCAGGAGGTCTGAACCATGGAGTACCGGCTGGGAACCGAACATGGAATCTACACCATGGATCCTGCCTGCCCCCCAGTCCTATGGATAAAATCCGGAGATACGGTGGATCTGGAGTGTGGAACCTGGGATGATGGAGTCCGGGATTATGCCCGGGAACTGTCCCTGGCGGAAGGAGGGCTGGACATCAATCCGGCCACCGGACCGGTGGGGGTCCGGGAAGCAAGGCCTGGGGATACCCTGGCCCTCAGTATCCTGGACCTGGAGGTCCGGGATCAGGGGCTTATGTTTGTATTCCCCGGCAGTGGCCTTTCTCCGGGAGAAACGGAAGTAAGCACCCTGAGAATGAACCGGGAAAGCGGCCTGGTCCGGTTCCCGGGAGGAATCGGCATACCGGCCGCTCCTATGATCGGGGTTATAGGAACCGCCCCGCCGGAGCCGGTACCCTGCTATCTGCCGGGGCGCCACGGGGGAAATATGGACTGCCGTCTGGTGAAGGCAGGCAGCACGGTCTACCTGCCGGTATTCGTTCCCGGAGGAGGATTCAGTGTGGGAGATCTCCACGGAGCCATGGCGGATGGGGAGGTCTCTGAGTGGGGTCTTGAGACCTGCGGAAGGGTCCGGATCCGGGCGGAGGTTTTGCCGGGAGCCCGGAGCAGCTGGCCGGTGGTGGAGACCCCTGAGAGTTTTTCTCTGGTGGTATCCCGGAACTCCCTGGAAGAGGCCATCCGGGAAGCAGTGGAAATACTGACGGACAGGATCCGCCGGATCATAGGTCTCAGTTCCGGGGAGGCACTGTCACTGATCAGCCTGGCCGGCAACGTGGAGATCTGCCAGGTGGTCAACCCCCTGAAGACCATCCGGGTGAGATTTTTAAAAAATATCCTGGGGATCTCCTGGAGAGAGGTGCTTCTGCCGGAGGCAGAAACCGGGGAAGAAAAATAGAGCCGGGCAGGTGGATACCTGCCCGGCCGGTTCTATTCGGTGAGGATTCCTTTCACAGCAAACGAAGGTCTGAAAAAGGGGAGTTTTGATGCAATCCGCACTTCCAATGTTTCTTTGGTGCTCAGGGTCTCATCGATAAAGAGCCGGACCCCGTCATGCTGGTGTTCCCTGTAACCGGCCAGGTTTTCCCTGTCCGGATTCCTGACTTCTGACCAGAAGCCCCGCACACAGCCGGTTCATACAATCCGGGTAAAAGCCCGGACAAACAGAGCACCGCCATATTTCCGGATGGAGTCCCGGGTGTTATTGTCCATAACAATGGTCACTGGTATCACCTCCTGTTTACCCCCTGGGGGTATATTTCTATTGTATACTGTCTGCTCCTGCAGTGCAAGGGGATTGTTGAGAAGTTGGCATGCCGGCCCACAAAATGCTATATTATCTTTAATCTGTTCATGATAAGGAGGTTTTCCCTTGGCAAACAAACCTGGCAGAAATGATCCCTGTCCCTGCGGAAGTGGAAAGAAATTCAAAAACTGCTGTCTGAATAAACCCATCCTGAGTGAACAGGACAGGGATCTGTTGGATGATCTTGTGGATATAAGCGAAGCACTGCCCCTGGGGCTGTCCCGGTATGACGTCTATATCCTTTACTGGAACCTTACCCGGCGGGTGCCCGCGATTGGTGCGGAACAACTGCTGTACGTGATTTGCTCTCAGTGGGTACTCCTGAATCTTCCGGAAGATCTCTGGAGGACGGGTATGATGTCGGAAGAAGGCCCTTATTCTGTTGCCTGGCCCCGTGAGGAAGTGGGGATTACCCATATACTGACAGATTTACTGAGCGAGGGATTTTTCGATGAATTCGAAGAGCAGAAAGACACCATGGCCGGCCTGGTCTCAGAATGGGCACATACTCCGATTACCCTATACCGGGTGGAGGAAAGATTCGGACCACTTTACCGGGTGACCGATCTGCTCCAGGGACGGTCCCTGTGGGTGTATGGAATGAAAGACGACGTCGTGGAAAATCTCCCTCTGGGGATAGGCTTTTTTGGGCAGACCAGAGTCAAGGATGTCAGTCTGAACCTTGGACCGGCCCTGAACCTGCCCGGAAGGTATGAAAGCAGAGTTCTGAAAAAAATTTCCGGACTGAAAAGGAAAAGTTATTTCAGCGGGCTGCCGGATTCCCTGCAGCTCCTGATGGGGTTCGGTGAAATCTGGTCGGAGATGAACCGGAAAGAAACAATGAGACTGGTGGAGGAACAGGACTGGGGAAATCCTCTTTATGAGGAGGTAATGCGCCTGTATCTGGAAAAGGCCCCCCAGGATTTTGTCAGTGCCCGTATGCTTCTGTCTTTCTGGATCGGATATACCCAGGAAACCGGTGTTGCCTTCCGCAACCCCGCCGGGTACGCAGCAGCACTGGAATACTTCAGTGATACATTTGGAGAGAAACTGCCGGATTATCGTTTTACACAGGCCCAGCTGGCCCAAAAATATAACACATCCCCGGGAACGATAAGCCGCAACCTGGGAATGATGCACAATTATCTGAGAAGAACAGTAGATAAAGTCCGGGAAGATATAATGCAGGAAGACCCGGTGAATATGATGGTTAGGGCCATGAACGAACCGGATCCGGGCCAGGAAGTCTCCCTGGCCCGGAGGGCGCTTAGCCTGAATCCTGATCTGTCAGACGCATGGCTGGTCCTGGCGGATCATGAAGATAACCCGCAGGATGCCCTGGAGATCATCCGGAAGGCCGTGGATGCTGCGGTCCGGTATATGGGTGGACCAGGAGTTTTCCAGGAATACGCCGGACATTTTTGGGAGTTCATTGAGACCAGGCCCTATATGCGGGCCATGCATGCCCTGGCCATGGAACTGCTGGAAATGAACAAGAACCAGGAAGCCCTGCAGATCCTGGACCGCATGCTGGAACTGAATCCCAGTGACGACATGGGCGTGCGATATATATACCTGGTTCCTCTCCTTAAGGAAAACCGGGTGGAGGAGGCCCGGAACTTTTTGTCACGCAAGCCCGAGAAATCCACCTGGTGGGCCTATAACCGGCTCCTTCTTCATTTGATGAAATCCGGAACAGGAAAGCATCCCGATTACGGCCGGCTTCTGAAGGAGGCAGCCGACGCCAACCCGTATGTACCGGTGCTTCTGACAAATCCGGAACTGCTGCCTGCAGAGTTACCCCTGGCTTATAGCCCGGGAGATCCGGCCGAGGCTGCCTATTATGTGATTGAATACATAGAGTTCTGGGAGAATTATGAACCGGTGCTGGATGATCTGAAAAAAAGAACGGATGCCGGCAGAAAGGCTAAGGTAAGCCAGCTGTCGGATTACAGAAAACGGAGGAGGTAAAACGTGGCTCTTACTGAAATATTCTTTGATGCCGATACCATAAAACTAAAACGTATTGTGGATCATACCGGGGAACTGGGGTACACCGAACCGGGATTTCCCTGCGAAAAGGTGAACCGGGTTTATGGGGACCTGAAGTTTACCCCGAAACCGGAGGGGCGGCCTCTTACCTATGCCTCCTATGTCATGAGCATAGACGGGAAAATTGCCTTCGAGGATGATGAGGTGGGTCCTCTGATTGCCAAAAACAATTATCTGGACCCTGACGGAGCCTTTGCGGATTTCTGGGTGCTGAACATGCTGCGGGCATACTGCGATGGGATCATCATTGGGTCGGGCACCATGATCAAGGAGCCGGAGTATTCCGGCAGCGCTTATGATCCCGATCTGCTGGCCGCCAGAAAGGCGGCCGGAAAGCCGGCGGCGCCCTGGACAGTAATTGTGACCCGGTCAGGCCGGGATATTCCTTATGGGAACCAGGTCTTTTCCTGCAGAGAGATTCCCTTCCTGGTGGCCACCAGTCCTGAAGGATACAAAAATCTGCTGAAGGAGATCCCCAGGGAACATATTCTTTTGCCTGCGGCGGACAGCACCGGGGGACGGGAAGAGATATCCCGTCTGATCCGGGAGAATCCCGGGAAAATCATGGTGACCGTATCCGGGGAGGACTCCTCCATGGAGGCAGAAGCCCTGATGAAGGTACTGGAGGCCATGGGAATGGAGAAGGTTCTGGTGGAATCTCCGGCCTACTGCCACCACCTGATGGGACAGGGGCTTCTGGACGAGATTTTCATCAATACATCCTGTGTTTTTGTGGGGGGACAGGCTACCGGAATCGGCACATCGGCGTCCTCTTTTTCCTCCCTCGAGCATCCCCACTGCCAGGTAGTCAGCATGCACCTCCATAAAGCCAGTTTTATCTATACCCGTTACCGCTTCGGCTATGGTGTGAGGCCGGCAGCAAAGTAACAAAAGAGATCTTAAACAGTAAGCCGGGAGCCTGATATGCCCCCGGCCTTTCTTATGCCATTTTCATCCTGCGTTT
>JAXGWN010000144.1:0-5358 GCA_040773285.1 Bacillota bacterium | reverse complement strand
GGCTCTTCTGATAGATCTCACTGAGGACCCTGGAGTCAGTCAGTTCTATGAACCTCTGATGGAACAGGTTGGTAAGCCGGTTATATTCCCTGCGGTCCTGCCGCTCCCCGGCCTCCAGAATTCCCCGGGCCAGACTCCGGAGTTCCGCCAGCCTTTCCGGGGCCGGCGGCAGCTGCATCCAGGAGATCGCCTGGCGTTCCAGCAGGCATTCGATCTCCATGATTTCCCGTATGTCCCGGAATCCCAGACTGATCACCTCGTATCCCACATTGGGCAGAATCCGGATCAGTCCGTACTCTGACAGTTTTTTCATAGCCTCATTCACTGGAGTCCGGCTGACCCCCAGTTCCCGGGCGATTTCCTGGGCACTGAACCGGTCTCCTGGCCGGTAACGGCCGGATTCGATGCCGTCCCTTATGTGCTGGTAAACGATCTCACTTTTGGAAAGGTACATCATCACAGGTCACCAGTATTCTCAGGAAGGTCCTCCAGTGTCCGGATCACTTCCTGGTCTGCCCCTGTGGCCAGGACCCCCAGGGGTATCGGATTTACAGGGGGGCGCACCGAGGGAAGGGGAAGTTCCCCCCGGCTGATTCCAGTTTCCTCCTGGAGAATCCCGGCCACCAGGCGGCTGCAGGTTTTACCCTGGCATAGACCCATTCCCGCCCTGGTTCTGCGTTTCACTGCATCCGGGCTTTGGTCCCCCATGCGGATCGCCTGACGGATCTGCTCTTCGGTTACTTCCTCGCAGCGGCAGATCACCCGCTTCTTCCAGACTTCACTCATCCTGACTCCCCTTTCTGTATCCCTCAGTTTCCTCAAGATATTCCAGAGGCACCTCAAGGATCACCACCCTGGTGGGATCCCGGCGGACCGGGCTGAAAACACGTCGGATCCGCCCAGGACCCAGTTCCAGCCCATTGCGGTCCAGAATCGTAACCGCCTCCCCTGGCACCGGCTCATCCCGGTACTCGCATGGGATCCCAGCCAGTCCCACTGACTGCTCCATATCCTGTCCCATCAGACGGATGGCCATGCCCGGGCAGATTGCCACACAGATCCCGCATCCGGTACAGAGATCCGTATCCAGTTCCGGGACATTGCTCACCGGTTCCCCCACCCGGAGGGCACCGGCGGGACAGGCGCTCTCGCAGGGATTGCAGGGTATGGATTCCGGGCAGCGGATCACTGCCTTCAGTTTATTGACGCCCATAAACGGTGCACCCCTTTCCGGTCAGTTCTTCCTTGCAGGCTCTTCTCATTTCCCCAAAGCATCCGCTGCGCAGCTGTTGTAGCCGCCGTTCGGTTTCTGCCAAAGCCAGCCGTGCCGGTTCCGGCTCCACGGTCCCCAGTTGCAGTGCACAGGCCAGGCCGGCCAGCCGGCCCTCTTCCAGAGCAGTGCTGGCTTCCTCCACTCCTGCCAGGTCTCCCGCCACGTACACACCGGGAACCGTCTGCATATTCCGGTCATGGAGAGGGACATGTCCCCCCAGTGCCGGCAAATAATCCAACTGACATCCGGCAGTCCGGGCCAGCCCGGTTCTGGGGGAGAGGCCCACTGCCAGGCAGACTGTATCCGCCTCCACCTCAAAGGCTCTGTCCGGATCCGGACAGCCATCCCCGGTCAGAGGCGCCAGCACCACCGAAGATACCTCCTGTCGGCCCCGGGCCTCCAGCACCGTATGTCCGGTATACACCGGCACCCCGGCCCGGCGGATTTTTCCTTCATGTACCGCATAGCCACCCACCCGGTCTGCTGCCTCTGCCACAGCCCTGATTTCAGCCCCTGCCTGGATCAGCTGGTAGGCAACAATCAGGCCTACATTTCCTGCCCCCACCATTACCACCTTTTTCCCGGGAAGCACCCGGTGAATGTTCACCATGGTCTGAGCAGCACCCGCTGTCATGACGCCCGGAAGGGTGGAACCCGGGAAACTCAAAGCGTTTTCCGTGGCCCCGGTGGCCAGTACCACTGTTTTTGCCTGCACGGTGTGGACCCTGTTTCCCCGGACCAGGCTGACTTCCCTGTCTCCGAAAATCCCCCAGGCCATGGTATTGAGCCATACCCGGACACCCAGGTTTCTGGCCTCCTCCAGAAGCATCTCACCTATCCGGAAGCCCCGGGTGCCGGCGTAGTGCTCCGCGGATCCGAAAAACTTATGGATCTGCTTGAACAGTTGTCCCCCGGCCCGGTCATTTTCATCCACCAACAGCACCTGCAGTCCGTGCCTGGCCCCCTCGATGGCCGCCCCCAGCCCTGCCGGGCCGGCCCCCACAACCAGAAGGTCAATCCCTGTTGTCTTCATTGCTGTCCTCCCAGCGGCCCAGTCCCTCCTGCCGCTCCACGATCATTCCCTCCCGGACCCTGGTTATGCAGGTCCTTACGTTGGGAACACCGTCCACCTGCATCACGCAGTCTGTACATTGACCGATGCCGCAGAAAATTCCCCGTGGCTCTCCGGTTTTTGCGGTGGTTCTGCAGATTCTCATTCCAGCTGCCAGCATGGCAGCGGCTATGGTTTCCCCTTCCCGGGCTTCAATTTCCCGTCCGCTGACCCATATCCGCAGATTCTCCGGACGGGCCGCATCCCCCAGGATGGGGTGTCTGTCCACTCTCATCGAATAGCCTCCTAAATTTCCGCCCGATGCGGGCTCCAGGGGGCCTGTCCCTTCGGAACCGCCCCTTCCAGAAGCCAGCGGGCTGTCAGCCGGCCCACCGCCGGAGCCAGGGAATAGGCCCCTTTGAAGGCAGTGGCCAGAAAAAGATTATCAAGATTCTTTCCATAGCCCCAGAAGGGCATTCCGTCAGCAGAACTGGGTGTCAGTCCCGACCAGGCCCGGACAATCTGCATCTCACCCGCCCGGGGGAAATGGGACAGAAACAGATTTCCCACCCGGGAGAGATCCTGCCAGTCCACCCCTGTATCTTCACCACTGCCATCGCGGTTGGCCTGGGCAATAATCAGGGATCCACCGGCTGCCTGTATGGCTCCCAGAAAAACATGCTGCTGTCCATGGTCTTTCCGGCTGAAAAACGTTCCGTCGGTAACCGGTCCCCGGATCAGTGGCGGACAGGGCTGGGTTACCATGGCACTGGCCCGGACCGAATCCACCGGAAGGGTAAGATCCAGCAGTTTCAGCAGGGTCCTGCTCCATACGCCGGCGGAAAGGATCACCGTTTCAGCGAGAATCTCTCCCTCCGGTGTCCTGACGGATACGATTCTTCCGTTCTGACAGTCAAAACCCAGCACAGGGCTGTGGCTGCGGATTTCCACTCCATGACCATAACAGCATCTTCTCAGCCAGTTGTTTACCCCCAGTGGGTTCAGGCATCCTTCCTCCGGGCTGTACACTACCGCCGCCGCTTTTTCCAAAGCTGGTTCTGCCCTGCGGATTTCCCTTCCACGGAGCAGCCGGATTCCGGACCCTTCCGCGTTCTTCCTGTGTATCAGGGCTTGTGCTTCGGGCAGATCCTCCGGATTCATCAGCACACAACTTCCTCCGCTGCAGCGGTACTCGATGCCCTGCTCCGGCTCCAGCCGTCCATAAAGGGCCAGCGTTTCCCTCACCATTTCCAGTTCCAGACCAGGATCCCGGTCGGAAACTGAAGTCTGCCCGAGATTTGAGCCCGATGCGCCGCAGCCAGGTTCTTCCCGCTCCAGCACCATCACCTTTTTCCCCCTGTTTCCCAGTGCATCCGCCACTGCCAGGCCGGTTACCCCGCCTCCGATCACCAGATATTCCACTTTTTCCATTGTCTGACCTCCCGTTTCGCCTCACTATACCATGTAACATGTTACTGCACAAGCAAATTTCTTCGATCGATTGTTCTTTCAGGTAATCCTGCATGGTACTATAGGAATAACCAACCTGAAAAAGGAGGAATCCCCTATGAAACGATCTATACTGCTTCTCCTTATCTTTTCCCTGTTCGCAGTCCCTCTTCCGGCCCTGGCGGACACGGGGGACATCGTGGACCTTTCCCTCGCCGCGTCCTGGCTCTCCACCGATTATCAGGAGATGGCCCTCCAGCTTCAGGAGACCTACCCGGATCTGATTCATCTGGAGGAAATCGGCGCCTCCAGGGACGGAAAGCCCCTTTATGTCCTGGTGATGACCGCCTCAGTCCAGCAGGCCCGTACCCGGGATGACTTCACTACATTCCGCATGCACTATTACGTTGATGCAGGAACTCACGCCCGGGAAACCGCAAATCCCGCCATCGTACTGCGACAGATTGAGGATTTTGCCCTGGATTACTACGACGATACCCACATCCCTTCCTACAACGTCCGTGGGATCCTGGCGAAATCTATTATCCATTTTATTCCTCTGGTGAACCCGGATGGCCACGATCTCACCAAAGCAGGCCCTTCCTCCGTCCGGACGCCTGAGGCCCGGGCCCTGCTGGCTGCAGTGCCGGACACTGCCTACTCCCAGTGGAAGGCCAACATTGCCGGAGTGGACCTGAACCGGAACTACCCGGACCGGTATGTGGACCCGGTCAGCGGTCAGTGGGTAGACAAATGGCAGAAATATCTGGGGATCTATAATTCGGACAGTCCGGCCATGGCCCACTATCCCGGAGAACCGGCCAGCGAGCCGGAAACCAGGGCCATTATGGATTATGTCCACCGCTATGATTTCCGGAATTTCCTGACCTATCATTCCCGGGGAAGGGTCATCTATTATGGTTACAAGTGGCATCCTGCCAGTTACAATGAAAAGGCCGGAGAATTGGCCAGGCTGGCTGCCGGAATCACCGGATATGGCCTGATTCAGGACACCCAGGGGAAAGGATCCGGTTATGCCACAGAATACTTCACCGCCCAGACCCTGAAGCCCACCATAACGGTGGAGACGGTTCCCCACGGTACGGCAACCCCTACGGAACAGAAGTATATTCTCCCGGCCTACCGGGAAGTGGGTCTCCTGCCGCTGGCCCTGACCCAGCTGGGAGGGAAGTCCGGATACTACCCATACCGCCTCTACGTGGACGGGCAGTATGTCCGGGACTTCTATGAGCCCTCCTATGCCTACGCCCACGCCCGGGAAACCGGAGGCATCATAGTCACCGGAACCGGCAAGCCGGAATTCAGGCTGCCCCTGACCCGCGAGGAGGCGCTTCATAAGATCCTGGGGGAGCGCTATGATCTGACCTCCCTGACCGTAGATGCCACCGACGTCTTCGGTGACACCAGGGCAGTTCTCCCCACCTTTGCCAGAAATCAGGGAATCGTCAGCCGGACTGAACGCTTCCGTCCGGATGATCTGGCCACTCCGGAGGAATACGCCACCATGCTGTACAATGCCGACCTGATATTGGGACGGGTATCGGATGAATCCTATATGGATCTG
>JAXGWN010000143.1:0-5379 GCA_040773285.1 Bacillota bacterium | reverse complement strand
ATACTTTCCATACCCTGGGGGCTGGAGGCAGCGGAGCTGATCAGCACCCTGGCGGAACGCCGCCAGGATCTTCCCGGTGTGGTGATTTCCACCCAGCCCATGAGGGTCTATCCGGAAGGATCTCTGGCCGGACATATTATCGGACACATAGGATCCATTACGGCGGAAGAACTGGAGGTTCTGGACCCCCAGCATTACCGCAACAATGATAAAGTGGGGAAATCCGGACTGGAAAAGGCTCTGGAGATGCTGCCGGTAAGCCCGGAGGAATATCTGGGGCTGAAGGGGACCCGGGGCGTCCGCCAGGTGGAGGTGGACTCCACCGGAAGACCTCTGCAGGAGATGGCCTTCAGTCTTGAACCGATTCCCGGGGACAGCATCCGTCTCAGTCTGGATGCCAATCTGCAGAAAGCCCTGGAAGAATCCATGGACAGCGTGATAGCTGACGTGATGAAGGAAAATTCCAAGGCCGGATCGGCGGCAGCGGTGGCAATCGATGTGAAGACCGGGGCTATTCTGGCCATAGGCAGCCGGCCGGGGTTCAATCCGGCCGATTTTGTGGACGGCCTGACCCAGGAGGAGGCCGACTACTATTACAACAATGAGCAGAGACCTGAAATCAACAAGGCGGTAGCCAGTGTCTACCCTCCCGGATCCACCTTTAAGATGGCCACCGGAATCGCCTATCTGGAGGAGACCGGAGCCAGCCCCTATGCCCGGGTTACCTGTGGGGGGGCCTACTGGAAAAAGCCTTATATCCGCTGTACCGGAGTCCACGGATCTTTGGATCTGCACCGGGGGCTGGCGGTGTCCTGCAACGTATTCTTCCAGTACGCCGGGGATATGGCCGGAATCGATGCCATTTCGAAAATTTCCGGGGAACTGGGTCTGGGGGTCTCCCCGGGGCTCAATGATCTGCCGGTGGTGGCGGATGGATTTCTTCCCAGCCGTGAAAGCAAGTTCAATCTGCAGCAGAGATACCTGAACCAGAGGCTGGCCCGCTACCAGAGACAGTATGAGGAGACCGTGGCGGAAGCCCGGGAGGAGGGGCTGGCCGGCACGGAACTGCAAAGCGTTGTGGATTCCGCCAGAAAGCGCAGGGATGACAACACCCGCTGGGCGGAGCAGACCTTTGCCTTCGAAAAGAACTGGCAGGCCTACGACACCTTCAATACCTCCATCGGGCAGGGAATGAACAACTACTCCATGCTGCAGCTGGCCAACTATGTGGCCACCATCGCCAATGGGGGTACCCGTTACCGTCCCTATCTGGTGCAGCAGATTCTCTCACCGGACGGAACGGTGGTCCGGGAGACCGAACCGGAAATCCTTGATACGGTCAGTGCCTCCCAGGAGACTCTGCAGGCAGTACAGCGGGGCATGCGGGCTGTGGCGGAACCCCGGGGAACGGCTTACTTCCTGTTCAGTGATTTTCCTGTACCGGTGGCAGCGAAAACCGGAACCGCCCAGACCGGCCGCAGCGGGGATGATCCCAGCAAGGATTTCCACGGGGTGTTTGTGGCCTATGCTCCCTACGATGACCCCCAGATTGCCTTTGCCGGAATTGTGGAGTACGGCCGTCAGGGGGGCAGGTCCGCCGGGGTGATCGCCAAGGCGGTTTTTGCCCACTATTTTAACCTGGGGGACACCGTGGAGATTGATCCCGGATACTATCTGGAAAGCCCCCTGGAGCCGGAGGAACACGATGAGGTGTATATCCCATGATTGAGCGCCGTCAGCTGAAAAACATTGACAAGGGATTCGTTATGATTATCCCTCTGATCCTGATCGCCAGTTCGATCATTCAGACCACGGCCTCCTATGTGGTGGTGCCCGGGGATCCCTATTCCTTTCTGCGCCGGCACCTGATCAATATTGGGGTGGGGCTGGTGGCCTTCACCCTGATGATGCTGTTCGACTACCGGGAGTTCCAGAGGTTCTTCTGGCCGGTGCTGGGGGTCATGCTGATCCTTCTGATCCTGGTCCTTATACCCGGCGTGGGAAGAGTGGTCAACGGAGCCCGGCGCTGGATCTTCATCGGATCCCAGTCCGTTCAGCCCTCTGAGGTGGCAAAGTTTCTCTATATCATTGTGTTTGCTGTTTTTCTGGAAAAGCGAAAAGGGGAACTGGAGACCTTTGTCAGTTTCCTGCCCTGTTTTGTGTTTATGCTGGTGCCGGTGGGTCTGGTTATGAGCCAGCCGGATCTGGGAACATCCCTGGTGTTTTTCGTGATCACCTTTTTCATGATGTATGCGGCCGGGGCCAACCCTAAAATTCTGTTTGGTCTGGCCTTTGGTGGTCTTGGGCTTTTGCTTCTCATTCTGTTCATGCATTTCCGGTTCGGGATGCCCCTTCCCCTGGAAGGCTATCAGCTGATGCGGCTTACGGTCTTTCTGGACCCTTACAATGACGGTCAGGGGGGGCTGGGACCGGGATACAACATCATTCAGTCCCTGATTGCCATCGGTTCCGGCGGTATGTGGGGTAAGGGCTTTCTGCAGGGAACCCAGAGCCAGTCGAATTTTCTGCCTTACCACAACACAGACTTTGTGTTCTCGGTGGTGGGGGAGGAATTTGGCTTTGTGGGAAGCGTGGCGATCCTGGGAGCGTATCTGTTCCTCATGTACAGGGCTCTGGTGGTTTCCCGGGAATCCAAGGACCATTTTGGTTACCTGCTGGTGGTGGGAGTGGTGGGAATGTTCTTTTTCCATGTGCTGGAAAATGCCGGGATGACCATGGGGGTTATGCCCGTTACCGGACTTCCCTTCCCGATGCTCAGTTATGGGGGAACCAGCATGTGGGTTTCCCTGGCCGCCCTGGGCCTGGTGGCCTCTGTCAGTATAAGGAAAAAGGATATCTCCTTCTGAACACGGACCACCGCTCAGGCGGTGGTCATTCTTTGCGGATAGCCCCAAAGGCTGATATAATAATTTGGTTAAAGAAGGATACAGAGACAGAAAGGAAGTTATTCCATGACCATACAGAAACAAATCAACAGAGAGGATCTGTTTGAGCGGATCCTGCCCCGGGTGGAGAGACCGGTCCGGTATACCGGCGGTGAGCTGAACAGCGTGGTGAAGGACTGGGACCGGGCCGGAGCCAGATTCCTGTTTGCCTTCCCGGACGTATATGAGGTTGGCATGAGCCATCTGGGCCTGCAGATTCTTTATACGGCGGTGAACAGCCAGCAGGACCTGCTGATGGAGCGGACTTTTGCCCCCTGGAGGGACATGGAACAGGAGATGAGGCGGGAAGGGATTCCCCTTTACAGCCTGGAGTCTTTCCACCCGGCGTCGGAATTCGACATGATGGGCTTTACCCTGCAGTATGAGATGAGGGATTCCAATATCCTTAATATGCTGGAACTGGGGGGGATTCCCCTGTGGCAGAAGGACCGGGGAGAAGAGGATCCTCTGGTGATCGGAGGAGGCCCCTGTGCATTCAATCCTGAGCCCCTGGCGGATTTTTTTGATCTGTTTCTGGTGGGGGACGGAGAAGAGGTGCTTCCCCGGCTGCTGGAACTGCTGGCCTCCCACAAGTCCGGGGGCAGCTGGAACCGGAAGGAGTATCTCCTGGAGGCAGCTTCATTACCCGGAGTATATGTTCCGTCCTTCTATGATGTGGAATACGATGAGAACGGCCGGATTGTCCGGTTTGATCCGGTCCTTGCCGGTGTACCGGAGACAGTGGGAAAGGCCCTGGTGAAGGACCTGGAGACCGCACCGTTTCCGGAGGCTCCCATTGTTCCCTTCATGGATGTGGTTCACGACCGGATCATGCTGGAGGTTCTCAGAGGCTGCACCCACAGCTGCCGGTTCTGTCAGGCGGGAACAGTCTACAGGCCGGTCCGGGAGCGGTCCGGAGAACTGCTGCTGAAACAGGCCAAAGCCCTGGTGGCTTCCACCGGCCATGAGGACATAAGCCTCACCAGTCTGTCCACAGCGGATCACAGCCAGCTGGAAAGCCTGGTGGACTCCCTGATGGAAGAATACCGGGACCGGAAGATCAGCATCAGTCTGCCCTCCCTACGGATTGACACCTACTCTGTGGGACTGTCGGAGAAGATATCCTCAGTCCGCAAGACCGGCCTTACCTTTGCTCCTGAGGCAGGAAGCCAGAGGATGCGGGATGTGATCAACAAGGGGGTTACCGAGGAGGACCTGATCCGCACGGTGGAGGATGCCTTCCGGGCAGGCTGGCACCGGGTGAAACTCTATTTTATGATCGGACTTCCTTTCGAGGAGTATGAGGACCTGGATGGAATCGTCCGGCTGGCCAACATCGTCCTGAAGCGGGGGAAAGAGATCGCCCGGGAGACCGGATCCCGGCAGACCATCCAGGTGACAGTAAGTGCATCATCCTTTGTGCCCAAGCCTTTTACTCCCTTTCAGTGGGGAGGACAGGATCCGCTGGAGGTTCTGAAGGAAAAGCAGCAGTATATCCGCAGCCGGATCCGTTCCGGAAATCTTAAGTTTCAGTACCACAATGCGGAGACCTCGCATATGGAGGCGGTGTTTGCCCGGGGGGACCGGAGGCTGGGAAAAGTACTTCACACGGCGTTTTCGCTGGGGGCCCGTTTCGATGGCTGGGATGAGTTCTTCGATTTCGGACTGTGGCAGCGGGCATTGGAAACCCATGGCCTTACCTCCGTGCAGTATGCCCAGAAAGAGTTTGACCTGGAGGAGCGTCTTCCCTGGGATCATCTGGATCCGGGGGTCCGGAAATCCTATCTGGCCGATGAACTGAAGGCTGCAAAAAATACGGTTCTGACCCCGGACTGCCGGGAAGCCGGCTGTACAGTCTGTGGGATCTGCATGGATATGGATGCGGAAATGATACTGGCAGGTGAGCGGAAATGAGATACCGGATGGAGTTCTCCAAGGAAAAGCAGGTATGCTTCGTGTCCCATCTGGAACTGATGAAGGTGTTTTCCCAGGCCATTCGCCGGGCTCAGTTGCCGGTGGCCTGGACAGAGGGGTTCAACCCCCGGCCGAAAATCAGTTTTTCCTCCGCCATTGCCACCGGAATGGTCAGCCTGGCGGAATGTATGGATCTGGAGCTGACCGCAGATGTGGAGCCACAGGAGGTCAGAGAGCGTCTCAACCGGCAACTGCCGCCGGGATTTTCCGTGGGCAGGATCCGTCGGCTGGATGGCAGACCCCGTTCCCTGATGGCCCTGATGAAATATGCGGATTACAGGATTCGGGTCTCAGGCATCTGTCTGCCGGAGGGAGATGCGCTGGAGGAGGCCGTGGCCGGTTTCAGTGCCCTGCCGGAGATACCAAGACGGGTGACGGGACCCAAAGGTACCGTTGTAAAGGATCTTCGTCCGGGGCTCATCCGGATGGAGGCGGCGGTGGTGGACAATGGTCTTGAACT
>JAXGWN010000142.1:0-5381 GCA_040773285.1 Bacillota bacterium | reverse complement strand
AGGGAGATGTTTTCCAGACCGGCCCGGTATGCAGCCATCACTGCATCGGTGGCATCGTTTCCTTGGTGAATCCGTCCCAGACCGGCCAGTTCCCCATCCACAAAGGACTGCACCCCCAGGGATATCCGGCTGATTCCCAGATCCTGTACAGAGCGGAACCATAAATAGTCCACGGTTCCGGGATTCACTTCCACTGTGATCTCCGCCCCCACCCGCAGGGAAAATCCCCGGGATACTGCATCCATCAGTTCTGCCAGTTCACCAGGGGAAAGCAGGCTGGGTGTTCCTCCTCCAATATAAACAGAAGACAGGTGAGTGCCCGTCTCCTGTGTGCCCAGTATTCCGATTTCCCGGTTCAGTGCCTTCAGATAGCGGCTCCGCTCCGCAGGGCTGCCGGCCCGGGAATTAAAATCACAGTAATGACATTTCCGGACACAGAACGGAATATGCAGGTACAGGCCCTGCACCTCCTCCGGTTTATTCTTCCTCATCGCCCACAGACAGAACGGCCATGAAGGCTTCCTGGGGCACTTCGATCCGTCCCACCTGCTTCATCCGCTTCTTTCCTTTCTTCTGCTTTTCCAGAAGTTTGCGCTTACGGGAGATATCCCCGCCATAGCATTTGGCCAGGACGTCCTTACGCATAGCTTTTACGTTTTCCCGGGCAATGATCTTGCTGCCAATGGCAGCCTGGATGGCCACCTCAAACATCTGCCGGGGAATGATGCCCCGGAGTTTCTTGGCCAGAAGCCTGCCCCGCCGGTAGGCACTGTCCTTGTGGACGATACAGGACAGGGCGTCCACAATGTCACCGGCCAGCATGATATCCAGTTTCACAAGATCTGACTGCCGGTATCCGCTCACCTCATAATCAAAGGAGGCATAGCCCTTGGTGCGGCTTTTCAGCTGATCGAAAAAGTCATAGACAATCTCGGCCAGGGGAAGCTCGTAATGGATATTGACCCGGTCAGAGCCCAGATAGTCCATGGTGGTGAAAATCCCCCGCTTCTCCTGACACAGTTCCATAATGGCCCCCACATACTCACTGGGCACCATGATGCCTGCCTTCACATAGGGTTCCTCAATGTGTTCAATCTGGTTCTGGGAGGGCAGGTTGTTGGGGTTATCGATCATCTGGACGTCCCCGTCGGTAAGAACCACCCGGTACACCACACTGGGGGCTGTAACGATCAGGTCCAGATTGTATTCCCTCTCCAGCCGTTCCTGAATAATTTCCATGTGAAGAAGCCCAAGGAATCCGCAGCGGAAACCAAACCCGAGAGCCTGGGAGGTCTCCGGTTCGAAGATCAGGGAGGAATCGTTCAGCTGGAGTTTTTCCAGGGAGTCCTTCAGGTTTCCATACTGGTTGTTCTCCACCGGATACAGTCCGCAGAACACCATCGGTGTGGCCTTCCGGTAACCCGGAAGGGGTGAGGAAGCCGGATTCAGCGCACTGGTCACCGTGTCCCCCACACTGGTATGCTTCACGTTTTTAATGGAGGCGGTCAGGTATCCCACTTCACCGCAGCCCAGAACTCCGGTCTGGACCATAGTGGGTGTGAACACTCCCACCTCGGTCACCTCGAACTCCCCGCCGCTGGCCATCATGCGGATCCGGTCCCCTTTCCGCACGGAACCTTCCATGACCCGGACGAAGGGAACCGCTCCCCTGTAGGCATCGAAATAGGAATCGAAGATCAGGGCCTTGAGGGGGCCCTCCGGATTTCCTTTGGGGGCAGGAATCCGGCCGCAGATGGCCTCCAGAATTTCCATGGTTCCCTGCCCTGTCTTGGCTGAGGCCAGGATGGCATCGGAAGCATCCAGACCGATTACCTCCTCAATTTCCTGACGGACCCGCTCGGGATCCGCTGCCGGGAGATCAATCTTATTGATCACCGGGATAATCTCCAGATCATGTTCCAGGGCCAGATAAACATTGGCCAGAGTCTGGGCCTCGATTCCCTGGGCGGCATCCACCACCAGCAGAGCACCTTCACAGGCTGCCAGGGAACGGCTCACCTCGTAGGTGAAATCCACGTGACCCGGGGTATCGATCAGGTTCAGAAGATACTCCTGCCCGTCAGCTGCCGTATATTCCATCTTCACTGCCTTCAGCTTGATGGTGATGCCCCGCTCCTTTTCCAGATCCATGGAATCCAGATGCTGACTGGTCAGTTCTCTCTGGGAAAGTGTTCCCACAGTCTCCATCAGGCGGTCTGCAATGGTGGATTTCCCGTGGTCAATATGGGCGATAATACAAAAATTTCTGATTTTATCCAATGAAGTCATGCGCTTTCCTCCAGCTTTCTAGCGGTCTCTGACACCGGTCCGGCGGCGCAGCCTGCTGACCAGCATATTTCTTGCAGTTCGTTCCTCTTCCATCCCCATGATCCGGCTCAGGGCCAGAAACACCAGGACTCCTGCCACCAGACCGGATATCACCACGACACCCTGGGCAGTTTTTTCCCCCACCGGCAGCACCATATCCAGTCCCCTGGTCAGAGCCCAGACCACAAATCCCATGGCAGAGGATGCTGCAGCCGTCTTAAGTCCGGTGGTCACCATGGACCGCCCCCCCATGGCACCCACCTTCCTGTGAAGCCACAGGGTCATCACCAGGGCATTAAAGATACCGGTAACCGAGTACGCCAGAGCCAGTCCCCCATGCCCCATGGGACCGATCAGCAACAGACTGAAGGTCAGGTTTACCAGCATGGAAAAACTGGAGACCACCACGGGGGTTCTGGTATCGGACAGAGCATAATAGGCCCGGCTCAGCACGTGGACCGTGGAATACGCCGTAATTCCTATGGAATAAAAGATCAGCGCCTGGGCCGTGGCCGCCGTGGCCGCCTGATCAAAAGCCCCCTGCTGATACATAAAGCGGATCAGGGGGGTTGCCATCACTGCCAGACCCACTGAGGCCGGCAGGGAAAGAAAGATCACGTTGTTCATGGTAACCCGGAAGGAAGCATGATACTGTTTCATCTGTTTCCTGGCCGCATATTCGGACAGGGTGGGAAACAGGGCCACCGCCAGGGACAGTCCGATCACCGATATGGGCAGCTTCATCAGCCGCTCCGCCAGTCTCAGGGAGGCAATCATCCCTCCGTCCAGGCCGCTGGCCAGGTTCTGGGTCACAAAAAGATTCAGGTAAATAATGGACTGACCCACCAGAATGGGTACAATCAGGGAAAGAATCCTCCTGACCCCTGGATGGTTCAGATTCAGCATCCGGTGATAGCGTACTCTTTTACGGATCAGCACCGGTACCTGCACAGCAAAGTTCAGCAGGGATCCCGCCACCACCCCGATGCTGAACCCCACGATTCCCATATAACGGGAAAGCAGGGCCCCCACCAGAATAATGGCCACATTATACAGAATGCTGCCCAGGGCAGGTGTGCGGAAATGCTTAAAGGAGTGCAGGATTCCCTGGGAGATCCCGGCCATGGACATAAACAGCACCTGCAGAAACATGATTCTGGTCATCAGCACCGTCAGTTTCATATATTCCGGCTCAAAACCCGGAACGATCATGGCCACCAGCTGGGGGGTGAAGATCAGTCCCAGCCCGATTCCGGCCCCCAGCAGGATCATCACCAGATTGAAGACCATGCTGGCTACTTCCCAGGCCTCCTCCTGCCGGTCATTGGCGATATAGGAGGAAAAGACCGGAATAAAGGCGGACGACAGGGCGCCGCCCACCAGCAGAACATACAGAAAATCCGGTATGGAAAATGCCGCGTTGTAGGCATCGGTGATCCGGTTTTGCCCGAACCGGGAGTAAATGATAATATCCCTTACGTATCCCACCAGGCGGGAAGAAATGGAAACCAGCATCAGAAATCCGGCTGTTTTGGCTACTCTGTTGTTTTCCATGGACAATTCCTGCGACCCCATTTCCGGTGAATTACAGTTTATTATATCGGTATGGCTGCCGGTTCACAAGGTGGCGGGCCCTCCGTAAGGAAAAAATATCCGGTTGCCGGGAATTATCTCCGGGAACTTTATTGCATTTGAGCAGCCTTAATGTTAAAATAACTTTTGTTGATATAGCGTATTAAATAATAACGAGGAGGTGAGACGCATGCCGAATATCAAGTCTGCAAAGAAAAGAGTTCTGGTCGCCAATAAGAAGAACATGATGAATGCATCTCAGAAATCACAAATGAGAAACGTTATCAGACAGTTTAAATCTGCCGTGGAGACCCAGGCGGACAATACTCAGGAATTACTGGTAAGCGCTATCAGCTCCATCGATAAAGCTGCCAAGAAAAACCTGATCCACAAGGCCAATGCCAACCGGAAAAAGTCCAGACTGCAGAAGATGCTCAATTCCCACTAAAAACAGGCACCCCAACCGGGGTGCTTTTTTAATCCGGAATCTTCTCCTGTTGTTGCCGCTTAGCCCGCTCCAGCATTTTCCGGCACTCCTCCAGGTATTCCTGTCGCAGGCTTTCCGGGGCCAGCACCTCCACCTGGCTGCCCATACCCAGGATCCAGGAAAGTATCTCCTGTTTTCCCCGCATCACTGCCTCGAACTCGATGGCGTTCTCACCAGGGATCTCCCGGATGCTCTGCTGATCCGACCAGACCTTTTCCCGGATGATCCGGCTCATGGGTTCTTCCACCCTCAGATGCACCAGAAAAGGTTCTCCCCTGAATACGCCAATGCAGTTCTGCATGTATTCCTTCATGTTAAAATCCGCAGGAATCTCATAGGTTTCATCGAGAATTTCCAGTTTCTCCGCCCGACGAATCTTAAAATCCCGTATTTCCTTTCGCAGTTCACACCAGGCGGCCATATACATTTCCCCCTGGTAGGTATACGTATGGTACACATGGACCACTCTCTCCGAGGCCGGCCGGTTCAGGGGGCGGTAGGTCATCTTCACCTTCCGTCTTTTTTTCCTGGCTCCCACCAGAGTCAGAAATTTTTCCCGCTCCAGAACCGGATCCGTATTGGGCCGGACCCCTCCGGCCATGTGGGCCAGATGAAGGCCATAAGGTTCCTCCTCCATCCGGTTCATTTCCCGGACCGCCTTCAGTTTGGTCAGAACTCCCCGGATGGAGGAGGCCTCCACGTGTCCGGCTCCGGTCAGCTCCCCTTCCAGGATCTCCAGGGCCAGCAGTTCACCGTCTGTGAGACTGAACACCGCCGGCGGCTGATAGTACTCCCGGGGAATCCGGTAGCCCCCGTACCGCCCTCTGGTCTCCTGCACATAGATCCCTGCGCTGTCCAGGGCCTCCCTGTACAGACGTACCGATTTTTCACTGACCTCCAAAAGGCCGGCCAGCTCCCGGATGGTATACTGCCTTCCGGTGCTGAGATAGGCCAACATCAGCAGGGCATTGTTCACTGAACCCATAACGATCCT
>JAXGWN010000141.1:0-5396 GCA_040773285.1 Bacillota bacterium | reverse complement strand
TCAGGATAAACGGCTCCGGAACTTCCAGCCGCTCCTGTTCTTCGGCATGAACTACAATGGGATTATGGATCGCCTGGATCCGTTTGGGCAGAATTTGGGGATATGTTTTCCGGATCTGATCCCTGACATACTCCGATGGCGTTATCACCCTCGTACACCTTCTGATAAATCTCCAGTGGCTCCATCTGGTGAGACTCAGCATCAGGGGACTCATGGTATCCGGATAATCCTGGAAATACAGATCGTGAACAGTCATTACAGTAGGGTGGCGCCGAGATATCCAGGCAGTTACCGCCTGATAGGGCTGGAACAGGATTCCCTGCTTTCTCCTCATCGTCCGGGGTAGCGCAACCCTGTCCAGCCAGAGCCTCCGGAAGAAAACCTCTTTCCAGGGGATGGACAACACCCAGCCGGGTATCTGAACTGCAATGGTTTCTGTCTCCGGATAAAGGCTCCGAAACTTATTAGCGGAGGACTCCTCCACGATCAGGGTTACCTGACTCAGATGACCGGTTTTTTTCATACCATTCAACAGGTTCAGAACATACTGTCCGATCCCTGTAATGCCCTGATAAGGATACTGGCTTAAGAGACTGATATAGATCCTCACATTCTTCCTCCGTAATAGCGGTTTTTCCATTCTTTCAGGTTCTCCAGCAGTCTTGCGGAAATTCTTCTGGCTTCCTTTACCCTGAACAGAAGAATCAGGAAACCATAAACCAGAACACCAGTTGCTATGGCAAAAAGCAAAGCAGCAGAAACACTAAACTGCTCCAGAAGATAACGGAACACCCCCGGGAGAATCAGAGCCATCACTAGAGTTGCAGCCAGAATTTTAACCAGACTGGACAGACTCTTCTTAAAACCAAGAGGCCCGATTTTCCTTCTTATCCCATAAAGAAGGACCAGCATTCCCAGAGCAGCGGACAGGCTGGTGGCCAGAGCCAACCCCCTCAGTCCCATGAACCGGGACAGGATCAGGTTAAGCATTATATTGACGGACACGGCAATTACTGCTCCGGCCAGAGGGGATCTGGTATCTTCCATGCTGTAAAACACCTTGGTGATAAGACCACGGATACCACTGAAAATCAGACCAGCGGAGTAGAACTGGAGGGCTCCGGCAGTCAGGACCACAGCCTGGCGACCAAAAGCACCTCTGGAAAACAGCATCTCCACGATGGGTACTGAAAAAAGCATCAGTCCTGCAGATGCCGGGAGAACCAGCAGAGCCAGTAACACTGTGGTATCCCTTATGGTTTCTTTCAGAGATGAATCTTCCTGATCAGCCACCTGGGCTGACAGAACCGGGAACACCACAGTGAGAATTGAGGCCAGCACAATTCCTTCCGTAAATCCGCTGAGCCGTGCTGCATAGTTGAGGGCGGATATTCCCCCTTCAACGATTCCTGAAGCCAGGGTCCGGTCCACCAGAACATTAATCTGATCCACCCCGGTTCCCAGAAGAACCGGAAGAATCAGAATTCCCAGCTGCCGGAGATACGGTTCTGACTTCTCCCGGCGAAATACCTTCTCCAGACCCAGTTTTCGTGACAAGGGAAACAGCATCAGAGCCTGGGTGGCCAGCGCCAGAACACTCCCGGCCGCCAACCAGGTTAGTCCCTTTTTTCGGGCGGACAGAAATGTGGCAATCAGGATCAGATTCAGAGGTATTCCCACCATCCCCGGGATCAGGTAATGACCGTTAACCTGCAGGAAGCCAGACAGGACTGCCAGAGCACCACTGAAAAACACCCCGAGAAGTGTAATTCTTGTAAAACGTACCGCCAGTTCCAGAGTCTCCCCGGAAAACCCCGATGCAAACAGCAGTACCAGAGGTCTGGTAAAAAGCCATCCTGCAATGAGAATCAGGAAACTGAACAGCATCATCCGGCGGATCAGTGCCCTGGTGAACTGCAGTGAACCATCTTCCCCATTTTCCTGTCTGCTTCGAATATACAACGGAATGAAACCTGTATGAACAGCGGCCCCCACAAAACTCATAAGAACGGTGGGAATGGTCAGGGCTATAAGGTATGCATCCGTAATGTTGGAGGCTCCGAACGTATATGCGAGAACCAGTTCACGGACAAAGCCCAGAAGTTTGGACCCCACTGTCAGAATCATCAGAAAAAGTATGGTCTTTTTCACGGCGTTGCCTTTCTGGTATCTGTTACGGCCAGTACTTCAGCCTTTATCCGGTCCAGGCATTTCTCCGCTGCTGCCCGGGTCCTCCCTCTTCCTTCCAGATATACTTTCAGATGCGGCTCCGTCCCTGAAGGCCGGATAGCCGCCCAGGATCCATCCGGCCAGTGGATTTTCAGAAGAAGGCTTTCCGGAAGTCCCGCATTCTCCTTCCAGGTTCCCCATGGCTCCCGATGCCGGTTCCTCAGAAAATCCTCCACCAGCACTTCCCGGTCCGGCCAGTCCGCATCCGGCAGTCCGCTTCCGGGAAGGCAATCAAGAGTAAGTGTCCCGGACACAAAATATCCATACTGTTTCTGCAGTTCCTCCAGAACAGATTGGGGGTCTTTTCCCTGGCTGAAATACCAGTTGAACATTTCTGCCGTCAGAAGAGCGGCCTGAATCCCGTCTTTATCCCTGCCGGGTGCCGGAGCAGCAAGAAATCCGGAGCTCTCCTCATATCCAAAAAGAAAACACCCCGGTAATGCGCCACCTATACTCTCCGCCAGATCCCCAATAAATTTGAAACCGGTCAGAGTATGGAGTACCCCAATCCCCTTGTCTCTTGCCATGGCCTGAGGCAGTCCGCCGCTGACCAGGGTTGTAATCAGGATATTTCCTTGCGCACCTGTGTCCAGAAGGTAGCAAAGGAGGAGTGCCGCTGTTTCATTGCCACTGAGAATCCTGTAGTCTTCCTCATCCCGGACCGCCACCCCCAGCCGGTCACCATCCGGATCTGTCAGTAGAACCAGAAGGGCACCCGACTTTGCAGCCATCTTAAGGGACATGTTAAAAGAATCCGGATCCTCCGGATTGGGAACCTTCAGTCCGGGGAATCTTCCATCCGGGCAGAACTCTTCTTCCACCACCTGAAAGTGACGGTATCCCAGTGCCTGAAACGCTTTCTCCATAAGGTCACCGGCTGCCCCATGCAAGGGGCTGTAACAGACAACAGGGCCGCCATCCTGAGACCCTGACAGATTTTCAGAAAGCATCTTCAGGTAGGCTTCGCACAGTTCCTTATCCGGATTCCTGACGGCCCCTCCGGGAATCACCGACTCCTGAAAATCCACCGGAGGAATACGGTTTTCCAGAACTCTTGCCTGATCCGGGAGAAGTTGTACTCCCCGATGGTCGTATACTTTATAACCATTGTAGCCGGCCGGATTATGGCTGGCGGTGATGACAACCCCTGCCGCACACCCCAGATACCGTACCCCGAAGGAAAGCAGCGGGGTTGGCCGGGGTTCACCAGGCAAATAGACCTGAAACCCCTGGGAATGCAGAATCCGTGTGGTCTCTTCGGCCAGAAGAAGCGAATCCGTTCGGCTGTCCCGAACCACCAAGACCCCTTTCTGTCTGGCCTGAGGATCCTTCTCCAGCAGCCAGCGACAAAGTCCCATGGTGATCCTCCTTACGGTAAACCGGTTCATCCGTGTACTGCCCACACCGCTAAGTTCCCTGATTCCTCCGGTTCCGAAAGCCAGTCTGCCGGAAAATCTGTTGCGGATCTCCTCCGGATCGTTTTTTATCTCAATAAGTTCCCCCAGTTCCCATGCCCAGCGGGAATCACCGGAGGCAATCCGGGCCCAGAGATTGTATTCCTCGAATGCATTCAAAGTTCATCCCTCCCGGAACAGGGTCTTCCAAAGTCATCGTCAAACCGGACAATATCCTCCTCATCCACCCGGCTTCCCATCTGAACCTCGATAATTTCCAGGAACCCCGGGCCCGGATTTTCCAGCCGGTGCAATTGGCCCGGCCGGACAAAAACACTTTCCCCCGCAGCCACATCACTGGTATCTTCCCCAATGGTAACCCGGGCCGTTCCGCTGAGAACAACCCAGTGTTCACTGCGGTACCTGTGCTTCTGGTAACTGATCCTTTTCCCCGGACGCACCCGGATCCGTTTCACCTTATGTGCGTGTTCCGTTCCCGATTCTGCCTCCAGCACTGTATACTCACCCCAGGGTCTGCGGTCCCGAATCCTTTCCTCCAGTTCATTTTCAGGACTATTCCTAAGAGCTTCCGGTACCTGTCCCACCATCTGGGCTCTGTCTGCCGGGCAAACCAGAAGACAATCGCCGGTATCCACCACGACCTGGCCGGTCTGTCCCAGCAGAACAATCTTTCTGCCGGTCTCGGAAAGCACGAGATTGTTTTGCCCATCCATCTGCAGCAGTCTTCCCTCACTGCGGCTGCATCCCCAGCCATCCGGATACATTTTCTTCAGAGCGTCGAAACTGCCCAGATCATCCCACTGAAAATCTGCCGGAATCACGGCAACATTTCCGGACTTCTCGAGAATCCCATAGTCAATGGACAGTCCCTTTTTCAGTTCCCCATAGGCCTCCTCCAGAGTGTTTTCCTCCCGGAAGGCGTTGTGGATTTCCGGAGCATGCTCTCTGGTTTCCTCCACCAGAAGATCTGTTCCGGCCACCAGCATGCCACTGTTCCAGAGAAATCCCCTTTCAATGTACTCTGTCGCCTTCTTTTCATCAGGTTTTTCCCGGAAAGACTCAACTTCGAAACCGGTTTCCAGTGGTTTTCCCGGAGCAATATATCCATATCCGGTATGAGGCCGATCCGGCCGGATCCCAAAAATCACCAGCCGGCTATGCGCAATCCGGGTTGCAGCCCTGAGATTTTCATAAAACTCTTCGTCACCCCGGATCCAGTGGTCCGAGGGAAGAACAACCAGCACTTCGCCCCGTCCCCATGGAGTCTCCCGGAGGGCAGCCCACAGGGCCGGCAGCGTGTTCCGGGAGCAGGGTTCCCCAAGAATCCGTACCCCTTCTGCCCCTGGTCCCATCTCCTCCAGATCACTTCGGATCAGGAAGCAATGGTTCAGACCGGCCACAACCAGAATATTCTCAGGTTCTGTCGTCTCCAGACAGCGCCGGACCGTATCCTGGAAAAGCGATGTCTGTCTGCCGGGAAACCGGATGAACTGTTTGGGAAAATACTCCCGGCTGAGAGGCCAGAGTCTGGTGCCGCTTCCCCCGGCCAGAATCACAAATTTCATTTCAATCACCTCCTGCGGACTCCGTACGGACTCCCCGACCCTGCTCTTTTTTCAGTACTGTCCGGATAGTTCCTGCCAGAATCCAGAGATCCAAAAGAGGAGAATACCTCCGTATGTACATCAGGTCCAGGTTCAGTTTGTCTTCCGGTCTGGTATCGTACCGGCCCTGTATCTGGGCCAGACCGGT
>JAXGWN010000140.1:0-5397 GCA_040773285.1 Bacillota bacterium | reverse complement strand
TCCGGGGGGCTGACCTGCTGATCCTGGACGAGCCTACTGCGGTTCTGACTCCTCAGGAAGTGGATGAGCTTTTTAAGATGATCCATATGCTGACCGAGGAAGGCCATACGGTAATCTTCATCAGCCACAAACTGAACGAGGTAATGTTTATCTCAGACCGGATCACCGTTCTCCGTAACGGAAAATCCTATGAGACTGTGAACAAGGAAGATACCGACAAGGATCAGCTGGCCAACCTGATGGTGGGCCGTGATATCAGCCTGGACTTCGATAAACCTGCAGTAAATCTGGGCGACGTGGTTCTGAAGATGGAAAATGTCCGCTGCATGAGTGAAAAAGGGATCGAAGCTCTCCGTGGCATCAATCTTGAACTGCGCAAAGGGGAGATCCTGGGAATTGCCGGTGTTGACGGCAACGGTCAGGATGAACTGCTGGAGTGCATCACCGGCCTGAAAAAGGTCACCGGCGGCACCATCGAGATTAATGGGGAAGACATGACCAATGGTTCCCCCAGAAAAATCATGCAGAAGAATGTGGCCCACATTCCGGCAGACCGTCACAAGCGGGGCATGATAAGCGCCATGAGCGTCAAGGAAAATCTGATGCTGATCGACTACTACAAAGAAAAGTTTGCCAAGGGAAAACTGCTGAAGTGGGACAAAATTGGCCAGGAGGCCAAAGATCTGGTGAAGGAGTTTAACGTTAAGACCTCCACCATCGAGACTTTCGCCGGCACACTGTCCGGAGGAAACCAGCAGAAGATGGTACTGGCCCGGGAACTGTCCCGGGAACCCGACTTCCTGATTGCGGCCCACCCGGTCCGTGGTCTGGACATCGGGGCGACTGAGTTTGTCCGCAGCCGGATTCTCGATGAGAGAAACCGGGGTGCCGGCGTACTGCTGGTATCCACTGAACTGGAGGAAATCATGAGCCTCAGTGACCGGATCGCAGTTCTCTACGAGGGCGAGGTCATGGGTGTCCTCAACAGAGAGGACGCCACCATTCCGGAGATCGGCCTCATGATGGCAGGATCCAGACGGGAAACAGAATAGAGTTATTCCGACAGGGAGCCCCGGGCTCCCTGTTTTCATTTCTATTTGAATTTATTTTTGTTATACTGAATTCTGATTGAAGGGGAGGGGGAAACAGCATGAAACTGTCACCAAAACAGATGGCAGTCTCCGGACTGCTGGGCGGGCTTACTGTGGTGCTGGGCCTGACAGGTCTTGGCTTTATACCGGTACCCACGGCAGCGGGACGGGCCACCATAATGCATATACCGGTTATTCTGGCGGCCATCCTGGAGGGACCGCTGACCGGAGCGATGGTGGGACTGATCTTTGGGCTGTTCAGTTTCCTGCAGGCGGCTTCCCCCATAACAGCAGACCCGCTGGTGGCCATCCTGCCCAGGCTGCTGATCGGACCTGCCGCCTGGCTCGTGTTCCGCTGGGCCAGGAGGGGAATATTTCAGCCGGTTGCACCATCCCTGGGTGCGGCTGCCGGTACCCTGGTCAAGACCATGGGCGTTCTGGGACTGGCGGTGCTCCGGGGATATCTGCCGGATATCCGGGCAGCTCTGGTGATTGCCGCAACCCATGGAATTCCGGAAGTTCTGGTGGCCATGATTCTGGCCGGGGCACTGTTCCGGGCTCTGAAAAGCCGGAAAGAGGAGGAAGAGCATGATTCTGCTGATCGATATCGGTAATACCAACACGGTAATCGGACTGCATGATGGGAACGAACTGGCCGGACAATGGCGCATCGAGACGGCCCTGGGAAGAACCGCCGATGAGTATGCAGTGATCCTGTCCACCCTGTTTGGGCTGAAGGGTCTGAATCAGCATGCGCCGGAGGATGCCATCGTGTCCTCGGTGGTTCCGGAACTGAACGAGGTTTACCGCATCCTGTGCCGGAATCTGACCGGCCGGGACCCGCTGTTTGTTGGGCCTGGAGTGAAAACAGGAATGACGATCCTGCTGGACAATCCCCGGGAAGTGGGGGCAGACCGGATTGTAAATGCAGTGGCCGCCTACGCTGAGTACGGGGGTCCTCTGGTGGTGGTGGATTTTGGAACAGCCACCACGTTTGATGTGGTTTCCGCCCGGGGAGAATATCTGGGAGGAGCCATCTGTCCGGGGCCGGCAATGAGTGCCCAGGCCTTGGCTTCCCGGGCCTCCAAACTGTTTAAGGTGGAGATTGAGAAGGTGGAGCAGGTGATCGGGAAAAGCACCTCTGCCTGTATCCAGGCAGGAATCTATTTTGGGTATCTGGGCCAGATTGACGGGATTCTTTCCAAAATAGCCCGGGAACTGGAGACAGAGCCCCAGGTGATCGCCACCGGTGGTCTGGCCGGTCTGTTTGCCCAGGAAAGCCCCCGGATTGGCCGGATCGACCAGCAACTGACATTGAAAGGCCTGAAGCGGATCTATGACAGAAATCAGGAACGTTGAACCCAATATCCTCTGGAACATCGGAAAGGTGGAGATCCCCAATCCGATCGTCAGTGCTCCCCTGGCCGGGATCAGCGATAAGGCCTATCGCATTCTGGCCAGGGAATTTGGCTGTGGCCTTGTTTTTACCGAAATGATCAGTGAGATTGCCCTGGTGTATGGCAGCCAGAAAACCTTTGACATCATGGATATCGATGGGGAAGTACAGCCCATCGCAGTGCAGCTGTTTGGCTCGGACCCCGATGCCCTGGGGAAGGCAGCCCGGATTGCCGTGGAACGGGGTGCCCGGATCATAGACTTCAATATGGGCTGCCCTGCCCCCAAAATAGTCCGCTCCGGGGATGGCTGCGCTCTGATGCGGGAACCGGACCGCGCCGCCCGGGCTTTTGAGGCGCTGGTCAGGGCAGTGGATATTCCTGTATCGGTTAAAATGCGCAAAGGCTTTTCACCGGATCAGGTAAATGTGGTGCAGCTGGCCCGGACCATGGAAGATCTGGGAGCTGCTGCCATAACAGTTCATGGCCGCACCAGGGACCAGTTCTACTCCGGGGAGGCGGACTGGGATATTATCGGTGAGGTGGTATCCATGGTGCAGGTGCCCGTGATCGGGAATGGGGATGTACAGTCCCCGGAGGATGCTGGAAAGATCCGCCGGTACACAGGCTGCACCGGTGTTATGATTGGAAGGGGATCCTTCGGGAACCCCTGGCTGTTCGGGCAGTGTGCCGACTATCTGGCCGGCCGGCCGGTGCGGTATCCGGACTGGCAGGAACGGATGCAGGTTGCACGCCGCCATCTGAGACTGACTGTGGGATTTAAAGGAGAACATGTGGGGGTGCGGGAGATGCGCAAACAGCTGGCCTGGTACCTGAAAGGCATGAGGGATGCTGCCCGGTACCGGGACAGAATCAATCACATCGCTAGCCTCGGGGAGATGGAAGAACTGCTGAATCAGCTGGCATTCCTGCAGCCGGGAGGTGAGGAAGAATGAGCCGGACCAAGGTGCGTTTTGTCTGTCAGGACTGCGGGAACGAAACTGCCAAATGGATGGGCCGGTGTCCCGGCTGTGGAGCCTGGAACACACTGGTGGAGGAAAAGGAATACAGGGAACCAGCAAGAAGAGGGATCATGCCGGAAACAGCGGGTGCAGCTGCGGTCAGAAGCCTCAGTGAGGCCGGCCGGGAACAGGGAGCCAGGGACACTACGGGAATACGGGAACTGGACCGGGTTCTGGGGGGCGGTTTCGTCCGGGGCAGCCTGATTCTGTTGGGAGGAGATCCCGGAATCGGAAAATCCACACTTCTGCTGCAGGCAGCGGAGAAACTGGCTGCACAGGAGCGGCTGATGTACGTTTCCGGGGAGGAGTCCCTATCCCAGATCGCCATGCGGGCAGACCGTCTGGAGATCCGGGACAGCGATATCCGGATTCTCACGGAAAACCGCATGGAAAGGATCCTGGACGGAATTCTCCGGGAGGATCCCCGGTTTGTCATTGTGGATTCCATCCAGACGGTATTTAACGGAGAACTGGACAGTGCCCCGGGAACCGTCAGTCAGGTGCGGGAGTGCACTATGGCTCTGCTGGCTGAGGCCAAGGGAAACAACAGGACCACCATTCTGGTGGGACACGTAACCAAATCCGGCGAACTGGCCGGCCCCAAGGTACTGGAACATATGGTGGATGCCGTATTGTATCTGGAGGGGGAAAAGAACCAGGACTACAGGATTCTCAGGACAGTAAAAAACCGCTTCGGATCCACCCATGAAATTGGAGTCTTTGAAATGAAGGAGACGGGACTGGCAGGGGTGGAAAGCGTATCCCGCCTCTTCATATCGGACCGCCATGCCGGACAGAGCGGAACCGTGGTGTTTCCCGCTGTGGAGGGTTCCCGGGTATTTCTGCTGGAAGTACAGGCGCTGGCAGGCATGAGTCCCTTTGGGAATCCCCGGCGGCTGGCTACAGGATACGATCTGAACCGGCTCCTTCTGATGTGCGCAGTGCTGGAAAAACACATGGACGTATCCCTGGGGAATCGTGATATATATCTTAATGTGGCGGGAGGAATGAAGGTGGGGGAACCGGCGGCGGATCTGGCGGTTCTTCTGGCTCTGTATTCCACCTGGCGTGAAAAACCACTTCCCGGAGATATGCTGGCCGTGGGAGAGGTGGGGCTTACCGGCGAGATCCGGCCCTGTACCCAGATAGAAAAACGGGTCAGGGAGGGGTCGGAAATGGGGTTCAGGAGGATCCTGGTTCCCAGAAGAAGCATGGAAAGACTGGAGAAGACAGGCAATATCCAGGTGATTCCTGTAAGTCATCTGGAGGAGGCAGTCGAGGCCGCTTTCCACAAGGAATGAACTTTTCATATATCCGTTGACGCACCCCATATCCTGTGATAAAATGCCTATTCGCCCGATTTATGCTATACTGAAGGCAGAAATGTTAGGGGGCGTTGATATGTTTGACGTAGGGCATAAAGTAGTCTATCCCATGCACGGCGCAGGCATAATTGAACGGATCGAGAAACAGGAGCTGATGGGGCAGGAACAGGAGTATTACATTGTCAGTCTGCAGAACAACGAGATGCAGGTTATGATTCCTGTGGAACGGGCCTGTGAACTGGGTCTGCGGGGAATTCACACCAGGGAGGTGTATCAGAGGGTTTTCCATGTCCTGGAGGGGGACGCCCGGGAACTGTCCGACAACTGGAACCACCGGTACCGGGCCAACATGGAAAAACTGAAAACCGGAAACATTGAAGATACCGCTGAAGTGATAAAAGATCTGTTTCTCCGGGATCAGACCAGAGGTCTGAGTACCGGGGAAAAAAAGATGCTGGACAACGCACTGGAGATTCTGGCCAGTGAACTGTCCCTGGCGGCCGATGTCAGCTGCAAAGAGGCCAGAAGCAGGATTCTCTCCTGTATGAGCTGATTCTGATTATTT
>JAXGWN010000139.1:0-5411 GCA_040773285.1 Bacillota bacterium | reverse complement strand
CAGGAAGAAGTCATAGAAGTCTCCCCCCACTTCCCGGGCCGGTTCCAGAAGAGCGTGTATTTCAAACTCCGGGCGGTCGGGAAACGGCGGGAAAACCCGGGGTACGATGCTCATCTGGATCTGCCGGGCGGCCTGAAGTTCCCCTTCGATTTCCAGTTTTGCTTTCTCCGTGGCTTTTTCCCGGGATAGATTGTGCAGCATGAAAGCGAAAAAGGCCATTCCGGCCCCATTGGCAAGGACCATGGGAAGGATGACCTGACGGACCAGGGCGACTGCCTGGCCAAAGGGCCGGCTGATGACCAGGGTCAGGGCCATATGAAACAGTTCTATGCCCACGGAAAGAAGGGCTGCATCCCGGATACCGGGGAATTTACCTTTGCGCAGATGCCAGACCAGGCCGCCGATCAGGCCGGCAAGAACGGTGGACAGGGAGCAGGAGTACTGGGTGAAGCCTCCCAGGGCGAACCGGTGGATTCCGCCGATCAGGCCGGCTCCCAGACCCACCAGAGGGCCACCGATCAGGCCGGCGATGGTGGGTCCCAGATCCCTGGTGTTGGCCACGGCATCCAGCAGTTCGATTCCACTGACCGTACCGTATACGGAGAACGCCCCAAAGATCAGGACCAGGTACAGGCGGTTGCGGACGGAGAGATCTCCGGCCATTATCTGAGCGTAAAAGCGGCTCCGGGTCAGCACGTAGGTGACCACCATGATCACAGCCATGCTGTTGGCCAGGTTCAGTGCAAGGTCTATTATTTCCATATAAGCGTGATCCTTCCCGGACAGACCGCACCCTCGTTCTATCTGGCCGGTTGTCTCATAACAGTTTCTGAAATTTTCTTTCGACACCGGGAGACCGAAACCCTGCAAAAGGAAAGGACGTCCTACAGGAATCCTCCATAAAGAACCTGTCCGGAAGTGCCTCCGGGACTCATTTCCCACATGCAACACATAAGCAGGGGCCGGTCAAGCCGGTTTTTGTGTATAATAACCGAAAGAGAGCAATGTATGTCCGGTGGGGAGTGAAGGCCTGTGGGTATAAAGGAAGGATCAGTCAGGAGAAGGAACTGGAGGACAGCGGCAGGTATGGCTTTGCTGGTTCTTCTGTCAGTGCCTGTTTTCATGGTTCAGAATTTTTGGCAGGAGCCTTCCGGACAGCCTCCGGTGATCCGGTTCCTGGGAAACGAAAGGCTTGCCCCCATCCTTTACCGTGACCGGGGACTCACCCGGGGCGTGGTCGCAGACATTGCCCGGGCCATTGGGGACAACGCCGGATACCGGACTGAAGTGGTGGCCATGGACTGGGAGGAAGCCCAGGAAATGGTGCTGGAAGGAGAAGCGGACGCTCTTTTGCAGATCAATCCCACTCCGGAAAGGGAGGAACTGATCGACTTCTCCGGTGAACTGCTGAGATCGGAGTTCAGCATCTTTGTCCGCCAGGGAAACCAGGAGATCCGGGAGCCTGCCGACCTGGCCAACCGGAAGGTGGGTGTGGAAGCAGGAGGATATCCCCTTCAGCAGCTGAAAAAATATGGGGGTATTGCCATAGAGAGGATTCCGGACTGGCGCACAGGATTTCTGCTGCTGGCTTCCGGGGAACTGGACGCCCTGGTGGTGGACCGCTGGATCGGTGAATACGAACTGGCGGAGAGCGGGATCCGGGACATCGTGGTGCTGCCGGAGCCGGTTAACGTCCAGTATTCCCGGATTGCCGTCAGGAAAGGCAATAAGGAATTGCTGGATGTGCTGAATCCAGGGCTCAGGGAGATACGGGAAGATGGAACCATGGATAAGATCCTTGCCCGCTGGCAGGGGAAGAACGTGGTCTATTTCACGGAAGACAGGGTCAGGAACGTGGTTGTTCATTCGGCGATTGCCGTTCTTAGCCTGATTCTGGCGCTAACCCTGTACTTCATGCACCGGCTTCGCCGGGGAAACCGGAGGCTGGAGGAGGAGGTGCGGCTGAGAACCCGGGAACTCCATGAGGCAAATGAGAAATTGCAGGCGGCCAATATGGAACTGGAACGGATTTCCCTGGAGGATCAGCTGACCGGAATTCCCAACCGGAGAGCTTTTGATGCCACCCTGCAGAGGTCCTGGGACACCTGCAGCCGGCGGCAGGTTCCCCTGGCCCTGATTATGATGGATATTGATAACTTCAAGGTCTTCAACGATACTTTTGGTCATCCGGCCGGAGACCGCTGCCTGCAGCAGGTGGCGGGTGTGATCCGGGGACAGGTGAAACGGCCGGAGGACCTGGCGGCCCGTTACGGTGGGGAGGAATTTGCGGTGATCCTGCCGGAGACTCCTGGGGAGGCTGCTGCGAGAATTGCCGAATCCATTCGCCGGGGGGTGGAAAAACTTGAGATTTCCCAGGCGGATGGAAAATCCGTGGTGACCATAAGTCTGGGAGTAGTGGCGGTGGTGCCCGGCCCCGGGCTCTTTCCGGAAGACCTGACCGGTGCTGCCGATCGGGCCATGTATCAGGCCAAAAGAAAGGGCCGCAACCGGGTGGTGTTTCAGAACATGTCACCGGGTTGTGGCGGGGAAGTCGATGGAGTATAGGAGACAGGGATGAGAGAGGACCGGGGAAAAGGGATTCATAACAGGACGGGCCGGGGGGCCTTCCTGAAAGACGTGCTGATCTGTTCTCTGGGTGCCTACGGTGGCCCGGAGGCCCACTACGGGGTGTTTACCGGTCAGCTGGTGGTGAAGAAAAAATATCTCAGTGAAGAGGAACTGGTGGAACTGATCGCCCTCACAGGAATTCTCCCGGGACCCAGCAGCACCCAGACAATTGTGGCCATCGGGTATAAGGTGGGGGGACCGGTGCTGGCCCTCCTGACAATGCTGGTATGGGCTTTACCTGTTCTTGTCCTGATGACGGCCCTGTCATTTCTGGGCCGGTTCCTTGCGGCTATGGAGATTTCACCGGAGGGCCTCCGCTACATCGGGCCCATGGCGGTGGGGTTTATTGCCGTGGCGGCCTGGCGGATCGGGCGGAAAGTGGTGAAGGGACCACTGTATCTCCTCCTCTTTCTTCTGGGAGCCGGGATCACCTATGTGGTCCGTACCCCCTTGGATCTATCCTCTGGTACTGCTGGGGGGAGGAGTGGCCGGCGTGCTGGCCTCCCGGGAAAAGGAACTGTGGAACCGTGTAAACATCCGTCCCCCCTGGGGTTATCTGCTGGCTTTCGGGGGCTTTGCTCTGGGAAGCCTGATTCTCAGGATGGTATGGGATCAGCCCCTCCTGCAGATATTTGAAAGCTTTTACCGGTACGGGTATCTGGTGATCGGGGGCGGACAGGTGGTGGTTCCCCTGATGTATTCCGAACTGGTGGAAGTGAACCGCTATATGACCAGCCAGGAGTTCCTCACCGGCTTTGGTCTGGTTCAGGGGCTTCCCGGTCCCATGTTCAGTTTCAGTGCCTATGCAGGAGGGCTGGCGGCCCGGGGAGGCAGTGCCTTTCACCAGATACTGGGTGCTGTGGCCGGAGGCATTGCCATCTTTCTGCCGGGGATCCTGCTGATTTTCTTTGTGTATCCGGTCTGGGAGGATCTTAAGGAAATCCGGGGGATCCGGGTGGCCCTCCGGGGAATTGCTCCGGTGGCCGCCGGCCTGATCGCTGTGGCCGCCCTCATACTGATGCAGTGAAGCGGTTTTTCCCCGGACAATATTCTCATCTTTCTTCTGACCGGAGGACTTCTTCTGTCCGGCAGGATCCCGGCTCCCCTGCTGGTGGCCGGGGTTCTGGCGGCGGGTTTTCTATTCTGAGGGGGAAAAGATGGTAAAACGTCGACAGAATAAGCTGGTATGGATCCCTGAGCATACGAACAGGAGAGAGGAGAACAGAGGGAGTGCTGTCTTCTGGAGCCGGATTTCAACAGTTCGGTGCTGAACCGGCTTCAGAGTCTGGGGCTATCAGAATCCAGGGGGATTTTTACCCGGTAATTGATCGTTCCCTCTGGAATACTACTGTCGTCCGGTTGAGAACGGATCAGCACTTCCCTCTAGACTGATGGAATCCGGAAGAATAAAGCGCTGAGTGCCTGTGGTGCCACTGGAAGAAATAAGGATTCTGAGGGATGCCGGAAAAAATGTGCCTGAACGCCTGTATGGCAGCATCGTCCGCCGTACAGGCTTTTTCCATAGTTTCCCGGTCTGGGATCCCCGGGAAACAGACGGCACAGACAGGGGAGCAGGAGAGTTTTTGGAGAGAAGACAGATCGGGATATTCACAGTACTCCGGAAACGGTATACTAATAAGAAATACCCTCCGTTACGGAGGAATCTGCAGAATGGAGAGTTTTATGCGAATCATACTGAACGGGGTCAGTTGTGTGGGAAAATCCACCGTGGGAAAACTGCTGGCTGAGAAACTGGGGTATACGTTTGTTGATTTCGATTTTGCGGTGGAGGATTTTTATCAGTCACACATCACGTTTATCAAGCAGAATTTTTATAATGAGTATGGATACCGCAGACAGGTCCGCGAGGTGCTTCTGAAAATCCTCGAGGAAAACCCGGACAATCTGGTTCTGGCCATGCCTCCCAGCGGCCTTATGGACTACTACTGGAAAATCATTAAGAAAGATGACTCCCTGATGACCGTGGTTATAAGAGACAGTGCGCGGAACATTCTGGAGCGGATTACCTTCTACGATGACTATACCGTGCAGATGGAGTCTCAGGTCACACCGGAAAATGCACATCACTATCTTGAGGAGATCAGGCTGGACATGGAATATTTTGGACGCAGTTATACAAGGGCCAAAATGCAGGTGAAGGCAAACGGAAAAAGTGCTCTGCAGGTAGCCGATGAAATCCATAGGATGCTGTTTCCGCAGACGGAGGACACCGCAGTATCCGTCTGAAGGAAGTGAGGGAGCTGGATGAACCGTAAGATAGAAGGGGCTGGAACGGTGTGCCGGGCCGGCGTGATCAGTTCGGCACTGCTGGCTCTGTTTACCGCCGGAACATTTCTGGTGGCCATTTTCACTCCGCCGATCTCCGGACCGTTTGCTGTCGGAGAAACGGTGGTATACCCATACCGGGACATCCTGAGCAGATTTCCCCGGGACTACTACTGGATGTACCCGGCTCTCCTGATGGCACTGATCTTTGTGGTCTACGTGATCTCTGTCACCGGAAACACTTCCGGACGGATGGGAATCTCCGGGACGGCTGCCCTGGTTTTTGCATCCATGTCATCGCTAATTCTGTTTACCGATTATTTCATTCAGTTGTCCGTGATCCAGCCCAGCCTCCTTCTGGGCGAGTATGAGGGACTTGCCCTCTATACCCAGTACAATCCCCACGGGCTTTTCATCGTGCTGGAGGAGGCCGGATACCTCCTCATGGCCATTGCCATCGCTTTTCTGTATCCGTCCTTTGCAGGCAGAGGAAAAAT
>JAXGWN010000138.1:0-5434 GCA_040773285.1 Bacillota bacterium | reverse complement strand
CAGGCTTTTTGAAGAAAAACTGGAGGCCATCCATCTTGAGAAACAGCGGCTGGGCGCACTGACGGTATCCCCGGGGGAACCGGGAGTGCAGGATTATCTGATTGCTGCCGGTTCACCGGAACTGAAGCAGGGTGTCCGGGCAGCTGAACTGCTGAAGCGCCCGGAGATTACCTATGATCTGATAAGCCGTCATTATCCCGCCGGTCGGGATCTGCCGGACGAGGTGACCGAACAGGTGGAGCTTCAGATCAAGTACGAGGGGTATCTGAAAAAACAGGAGGAGCAGGTACGCCGCTTTGAAAAACTGGAGAAGAAGAAACTGCCACAGGACCTGGAGTATGGCTCTATCCGGGGCCTGACCAGGGAAGCAGCCCAGAGGCTGGAGGAGTTCCGGCCGGTTTCCATCGGCCAGGCCTCCAGAATTTCCGGTGTGACCCCGTCAGATATCACTGTTCTGTTGGTGTATCTGGAGCAGAGGTACCGGAGGGAGGAACAATGACCTATCTGGAGGAGATCCTGCATGAATCCGGGTACCATCCGGATGCTCATAAGATGGAGCAGATGGAGGGGTATCTGCGGCTTCTCGAGGAAACTAACCGGCAGATGAACCTGACTGCAGTACGGGATCCCCGGGATATGGCGGTGAAGCATTTTCTGGATTCCCTGGAGATCGGCAGGCTGGCCCGGGTGGAAGCAACCGGTGAACGGATACTGGATCTGGGGACTGGTGGTGGATTCCCTGGCATTCCCCTGAAGATTCTCTTTCCGGAGAGATCCTTCACCCTGATGGATGCATCTGCCAAGAAACTGAACTTTATCCGGAGAGCCTGTGCTGAACTTGATATTGAAGGGGTGGAACTGATTCATATGCGGGCGGAGGATGCCGGGCATAGCCCAGGACACAGGGAACACTACGGAATGGTTCTGGCCAGGGCTGTGGCCTATCTCCCGGTCCTGTGCGAGTATGCCATTCCCCTCCTTCAGGTGGGTGGAGTACTGGCGGCGGCTAAGATTCTTCCGGACAGTCATGAACTGGAGGACAGTGGAGCCGCTCTCAAGAAGCTGGGGGCGGTTGTAGACACAATAGAAGAATATAAATTGCATAGTCTGCCGGAGACCCGTTCTGTTATCTGTATCCGCAAGATCCGGTCCACGGATTTAAAGTATCCAAGAAATCCGGCAGGCATTGCAAAAAAGCCCTTATAGGGGATGAGCAACTCAAAGGGTATGATATAATGAAAAGTGACATTCAATGGAATGTCACTTTGGTTTTTTGGAGGGCCTATGGGAAAAGTAATTGCCATCGCCAATCAGAAGGGCGGTGTGGCCAAGACAACCACCACGGTGAATCTGGGGGCCAATCTGGCCGATCTGGGAAAAAAAGTGCTGATCCTGGATTCCGATCCCCAGGGCAACGCCACCAGTGGTATCGGGATCGACAAGTACAGCCTGGAAGGATGTTTTTATGATGTCCTGATCAATGGGGAACCGGTGAATGATCATATTCTTCCCACTCAGGTTCCGGGATTGGATCTCGTGCCGGCGACACTGCAACTGGCCGGTGCAGAAGTGGAAATGGTTGCACTGGAATCCAGGGAGTATCTGGTCCGCAGGGCACTGGAGCCGGTCCGTGACCGCTATGACTACATCCTGATTGACTGTCCTCCCTCTCTGGGTCTGTTGACGGTCAACGCGTTTACCGCCGCGGATACCTACCTGATCCCCGTTCAGTGTGAGTATTATGCGCTGGAGGGCCTCAGTCTTTTGCTGAGAACACTGGACTCCATCCGCAAGTCCCTGAATCCTGATCTGCAGTTGGAAGGGGCTTTGCTGACCATGTATGACAGCAGGACCAATCTGTCGGACCAGGTGAAGGATGAGATTCAGGCTTATTTTAAAGATAAAATGTTCCGGTCTGTGATACCCAGGAACATCCGTCTTGCGGAGGCACCCAGTTACGGGCTTCCCATTTCCCTGTATGACCCAAGATCCAAAGGGGCACAGGCGTATTATGATCTGGCAAAGGAAGTGATGGCCAATGGCTAAGAAAGGTCTGGGAAAAGGGCTGGGAGCCCTTATGCCAGGGGAGGAAACCACATTTTCCCAGGGGGAGAAGATACAGGAGATCTCTCTGGACGCCATTGAGGCCAACCGGTTTCAGCCCAGAAAGCAGTTTGCTGACCATACTCTGCAGGAACTGGCGGACTCCATCCGGGAGAAGGGAATTATTCAGCCGGTGGTGGTTGTCAGGACTGAAGGTGGCGGGTATGAACTGGTATCCGGCGAACGCCGAACCAGGGCAGCCCGGCTGGCCGGTCTGGACAAGATTCCGGCAGTGGTACGCCGCTATACAGAACGGGACCAGGCGGAGATCGCAATCATTGAAAATATTCAGCGGGAAGATCTGAATGCTCTGGAGGAGGCTCAGGCCTACCGCCAGCTGATGGATGAGTTCCGGCTGACCCAGCAGGATATGGCAGCCCGGGTGGGAAAGAGCCGGGCCCATGTGGCCAACACCCTGCGGCTGCTGGATTTGTGCCCCCAGGTTCAGATCATGCTTTCCCAGGGATCCATTAGTGCCGGACATGCCCGGGCGCTGTTGGGGCTTTCTCCAAGACAACAGGAAATGGCGGCTCTGGAAGTGGTGGCCCGGGGACTTTCAGTCCGTGACACTGAGAAAATGGTCAGGAATCTTTTGGATCCACCGGAGGAGAAAACGAAACTGGTGCGTCCTGTTCCTGTGGAGGTGGAGGAAGTGCAAAACACCCTGCAGGAAAAATTTGGCACGAAGGTGCGGATCAACTATGGGGAAGAAAAGGGAAGAATCGAGATTGAGTATTACAGCCAGGAGGATCTTTTCCGTATATCGGATCTTCTTTTGGGCCTTTAGTATGGCACTCTAGTGTTTCACGTGAAACATCCTGCGGGAAAATGTTTCACGTGAAACATTTTTTTAGGAGGAAAGAAGCATGTACAGATACATATGGGAACTCCCCACACCAGCGGTACTGGTGGAAGGGCGGATCCTGCAGGGGAACATCAGCCGAATGGCCCGGTGGGCGGAAGATGGCAACAAGGGGTTGCGACCCCACGCCAAGGCCCATAAATGCCCGGACATAGCCCGCATGCAACTTAAGGCGGGAGCAGAGGGATTTACAACGGCTACCCTGGTGGAGATAGGAGAAATGATCCGGGCAGGAGCAGAAAAAATCACTTTGGCTATGCCCCTGTGGGACCCCGGGGATTTGGTGCGTCTTGAGCCCCTGCTGGAGAAAGCGGAGATTACTCTGGTCATTAATGATCGGGATCATGCCGTTCATCTGAACAACCTCTGCGCCGGAAGAGGGCTGACCTTCCCGGTTTACTGGGAAGTGGATACCGGACTGAGGCGGTGCGGGGTCCAGCCGGATGATATCCTGCCGGAGACCGTTTCTGTTCTGGAAGATCTCAGCCATCTGGAACTGGTGGGACTCCTAAGCCATGGGGGCCACAGTTACGCTGCTTCCGGCAGGGATGAACTGAAGTTGCTGGCCATCCGGGAGGGAAACGATCTTTTGGGTGCCCGTCAGAGAGTTGGCAGGGCACATTGGAGTCTCAGCGTGGGCGCTACTCCCACAGCCGGGTTCTCTGCTGTCATACCGGGCCTGAATCAGCTGAGACCTGGAAATTATGTGTTTAACGATGGGATGCAGGTGGCACTGGGAGTGGTGGCACCGGAACAATGCAGTCTCACTGTCCTTGCACAGATTGTGGGATCCTACCCGGATCGGGTGGTGATAAACGCCGGGGCCAAGAGTCTTGCTCTGGATCAGGGAGTTCATGGAAGCGGCAGTGTCCAGGGATATGGCCGTCTGGTCAGCCGGGAGGGGATTCTTTCCCGGCTGTCGGAGGAACATGGTATACTGGATAGGAACCCGGGTTTTCAGGGGGGAGAGAAAATAAGAATTCTCCCAAACCATGCCTGCCCGGTCTGCAACCTGACGGATGTTATATATATTACGGATGGTGAGCGGGTGGTGGATTCTTTCCCTGTGAGTGCCCGGCGACACCAGAACCTTTAGGGGGGAACATGAGATGAGTCTGTATTTTCTGATCTTCTTCGTAAAAATCGTGGAAATCTCCATGATGACGGTGCGCACAGTCCTTATGACCAAAGGAGAAAAACTGTACGCCGCCATTTTAGGGTTTGTTGAGATCTCTATCTGGATTTATCTGGTGGGACAGGTGCTTACTGGCATTCAGGACGACCCCCTGAGAATGCTGGCGTACTCCCTGGGTTTTGCCTGTGGTATCTATGTGGGCAGTATTCTGGAGGATTGGCTGGGAGTGGGTCTGGTGACCATTCAGGTTACTGCCAGTGTATCAGATGGAATTCTGATAGCACAGAGGCTCAGGGACAATGGAGCCGGAGTCACCAACCTGAAAGGGGAAGGAAGGGACGAGGGGAAAAGCGTTCTGCTGATTCACGTCAAACGGCGCAAACGCAGACAGATGCTGGAACTGATCCGCGGCGTCAACCCGAATGTCCTGATTAATGTTTCCGATGTGAAGAATGTAAGTGGCGGATTTGGCCTTAAGAAGTAGTACCTGGGCAGGAACCTGGTTCCTGCCCAGCTGCATTCTGGATACTCTTGTGTGCCTGCTGCGAAGAACCCGGAATAGTGGTGCGATCTTTGTAACGATGCTGCAAGGAAGAAAAGACCGGGAAAAAGAACTCTATCCCTATCCGAAACGGATAAGGAGGAGAGATTGTGAAAAAAATCACCTGTATTGTTCTTGTATTGATGCTTCTGTTTGCTGTGGGATGTAGTTCCTCAGGGGAAGTTGTGGATCCGCCCACAGAGGAACCGGAAAGCGGAAGTCCGGCGGATGTTCCCAGTGTAGCGCTTTTGCTGAATGGTCCCATCAGCGATATGGGCTGGAATGCTTCAGCCTACAATGCCCTGATGAAGATTGAGGAGATCTACGGAGCCGAGGTCAGTTATGCAGAAAAGGTCTCCCAGTCGGACATGGGAGATATGTTCCGCAGCTATGCGGAACAGGGATATGATATGATCTACGGCCACGGCTCTCAGTTTATGGATGCCTGCCTCAGTATCCACATGGACTATCCGGAGGTGCAGTTCGTGATTATTAACGGGCCATCTCCCACGGAACCCAATGTGGCCTGCACCCAGATTGCGGATGATCACCAGGGATATCTGATGGGAGCCTTTGCCGCCCTGATGACGGAAACCGGGACCGTGGGTATTGTTGGAGGACTTGAACTTCCACCCATCACCAATGCCATCCGGGGATTTGAAGCCGCTGTGGCCAGTCTCAACCCGGATGCCAAAGTCCTGTCGGCCATGACCGGCTCCTTTGATGACGCAGCATCCGCCAAGGAAACAGCGATTGCCTGTATAAACGAAGGCGCCGATTACGTGGGAGCTGT
>JAXGWN010000137.1:0-5499 GCA_040773285.1 Bacillota bacterium | reverse complement strand
TCCATCTTACAGGAGAATTCAGTGGGTGGCTCCCGCCGAGCGCGCCGGGTGGCTCCGGAAGTGCGCGCCAGTGGCTCTAAGACTCCGCGCTGGTGGCTCTAAATCGCCGCGTTTCGCATTGTTGTCTGAAATGCTTCCATGCGATGAACAATGAATGGATACAGGAATAGGGCCTGTAGAATTGATGATGCGTTTCCTAGAGGTTTTTAATGAAAATTCAGTGATTTTCCCTAAAATGGCAGGATACGGTCTGAAACAGGAGAATATAAATATAATTGTCGGGTTGCGCAGGCTTGAGAACCTGAACAGCACTAGAATCATGATTCGTTTTAGCATACCTGCCTGGACGGGGCAGTGGACTCCGAATCCAAGGGTCACAGGGCTGCAATCATCTCCGGCACCTCACCATAACAGATGCAAACCAGTACAGCTTTCGGCAGATTGCTGGGGCTGATTTATCGGGGGAGAAAGTATCATGAAGACTGTAATTCTGGCCGGGGGAAAGGGAACCCGCATGGGCTCCACGGATCTTCCCAAGGCCATGGCGCCCATCGGAGGAAAACCTCTTCTGTGGCACATCATGAAAGGATATGCGGCCCGGGGATTTACAGAGTTTATTCTGTGCACCGGACATCATAGGGAGGTCATCTGGCGTTATTTTGCCGGATGGCTCCTTTCCGGTCAGGTGGCCACACTGGACTTCCGGTCAGGGGTCGGGATTCCTTTGTGTACACAAGAGGAATCCGACCGTGAGCCATGGAGAATTTTATTGGCTGATACCGGAGAGGAGACCATGACCGGAGGCCGTCTGAAAAGAGTCCGACATTTGCTGGGAGAAGAAACCTTTTTTCTTACGTACGGGGACGGACTATCTGATCTGGACCCCAGAGATGTATTGGATTTTCACAGGGAAAAACAGGCAGCAGTTACACTGAGTGCCGTCCGTCCCCCCGCCGGTTTTGGTGTTCTCAGTCTGGGAGCAGATGGGACGGTACAGGAATTCCGGGAAAAACAATTTTTGGGGGATCCATGGATCAACGGAGGATTCATGGTGATGGAGCCGGAGATATTTGACCTTATCCAAGATGACAATACTGTTCTGGAAAGAAGGCCACTGGAAACCCTGGCGGCCCGGGGGGAAATGGCTGCCTGGCGCCACGATGGCTTCTGGCAGTGCATGGATACTCCAGCGGATATGGACAGACTGGAAAAAATGTGGAGCCAAGGACAGGCTCCCTGGAAGGTATGGGAGGAACAGACCCGATGACCAATACCCTGGACCAGGACCTGGAACGGATTCACCGGGGACTTACCGAAACCGAGAAAGCCGACTTTCAGGATTCAGTCATACTGATCACCGGCTGCGCAGGGTTTCTGGGCCGGATCGTCAGCGCCTATTTCTCCCGTTACCGGGATGAACTGGGGGTCCGGAGGGTGCTTGGTGTGGACACAAGGGCTCGGAAGGAGGCCGGTGACCTGTCCCCATCACTCGAATACCACCGGCTGGACATCGTGGAGGACAGCCTGGAGGCAATTTCTGACTCCAGACAGGTAACTCACGTACTGCACATTGCTTCCATCGCCTCACCGGTGTTTTACCGGCTCCACCCCCTGGAAACTCTCGGGGCCAATGTGTGGGGGCTGAAAAACCTGCTGGATTATTACCGGGACGGTTTTCTACGGGGCTTTCTGTATTTCTCCAGCAGCGAAATCTATGGAGAACCTCCTCCGGAGTGGATACCTACCCCGGAATCCTATCGGGGAAACGTGCCCACCACCGGCCCCCGTTCCTGCTACGACGAATCGAAACGGTTCGGGGAGACTCTCTGTTACTATTACCGGCAGGAATACCGGATGCCCCTGGCAGTGGTCCGGCCTTTCAATACCTTTGGACCGGGGATGTCTCCGGAGGACGGACGGGTCACTGCGGATTTCGGCCGGAGCATTCTGACCGGACGGGATCTGGTACTCTATTCCGATGGAACCCCCACCCGGACCTTTTGCTATATCAGTGATGCCATCACCGGCTATCTGAAAGCCCTGGCCCACTGCAGTACCGGAAGGCTTCCCATCTGGAACATCGGGTCGGCAGAGCCTGAAGTATCGATGGAAAAACTGGCTGGGATTTTTCTGGAGACCGGCCGCAGGCACTTCGGATATTCAGGAAGGATCCGGAGGGAAATATCCGGAGATCCCCAATATCTGACCGATAATCCGTCCCGCCGCTGTCCGGATCTCACCCTGGCTGAGAGAGAGCTGGGATACCATCCCCGGATTTCCCTGGAAGAGGGAATCTTCTATTATCTTACACATCTGAAGGAAGAGATGGACATGACCCATGGAAAATAGAAAGTGGCGGGGAACTGATAAACCGGAGTCGCTGACTTTGGGGGTGGTCGGACTGGGGTACGTGGGTCTGGCCACAGCCCTGGGCCTGGCTTCCCTGGGCTACCGGGTCTACGGCCTGGAGAACGATTCTGAGCGGCGGGAGATGCTCCTCCAGGGACACATGCCTTTCCGGGAGCCGGGTATGCAGGAAATGCTGACAGAGATGAAGGACAGCCGGTTCCGGGTGGTGGAAGGAATAACCGATCTGCCGGATAAACCTGAAGTCATCTTCTTTTGTGTGGGGACTCCTGAGGCCAGGGATGGATCCACGGACAGCCGGATCCTTAAGGAAGCCATTGGTCAGGTAATGGAGGGACTGGCCAGTGACGGCCCCGTTCCCTTGGTTATCCGCTCTACGATACCACCTGGTCTGGTGGAGGAAGAGTTATATCCTCTGTTGGACCGGTTCCCGGGATGGGAACGGGACTATCTGATCAGCAACCCGGAGTTTCTCCGGGAAAATTCCGCCCTGGAGGATTTTCTTAATCCGGATCGGATTGTACTGGGGGGCGAAGAGGAAAGCATCCCGGAAGTGGTGGAAGCATTGTACCAGCCACTAAAGGCTCCGATATTCCGGGTGAGCCACCGCAGCGCTTCCTTTATCAAGATGGCATCCAACAGCCTTCTGGCCACATTGATCAGTTTTTCCAATGAAATGGCGGCCCTGGCAGAGAGTCTGGGGGATATCCGGATTGCCGAAGCCTTTCAGATACTGCGGAAGGACCGCCGCTGGAGGGAAGCCCCGATGGCTTCCTATCTGCATCCCGGCTGTGGATATGGGGGATACTGTCTGCCCAAGGATATTCGGGCACTGCGAAGAGCCGGGGAGGCAGCTGGACAGTCCATGTCTCTGATACGTACAGTGGACGGTATCAATGAGGGACGTCCCGGAGAACTGGTCCGTCGGGTTCTGAAGAGACTGGAACCGGGGAATGCGGTGGGGATTCTCGGACTATCCTTTAAGCCGGAATCCGCCGATGTACGGAACACTCCGGCAGCCGGAGTGATCCGGGGTCTCCGGGAGGCCGGCTGCCACCGGATCCTGGCCTACGACCCCTTGGCCCGTGAGGAATTTGAAAAGAAGTATCCCGGGCTGGTTTCCGGATACCGAAATAGCCTGAAGGAGATGGAAATGGAATGTGACCTGCTGGTGATCGTCACCGGATGGGAGGAATTCCGGGGGCTGGCGGGAAAAAGCAGGATCCCGGTGGTGGATGGACGGTATATGGGGGAAGACCGATGAAGCACAATGGAATAATAGATCCGGAGAAAGTGGAGGGGAAAGAACGCCTTCCGCTGGTTTCTGTGATTATGCCATGCTATAACTGTCTGTTGACCCTGGAGGAATCGGTCCGTTCCGTGATGAAGCAGAGTTTTAGAGACTGGGAACTGCTGCTGGTGGACGATGGATCCACCGATGGCAGCCGGACCAGGATTCGCCTGCTGGCAGCCAGGGAGCCCCGGATTCGTCCAGTGCTCCTTATGAAAAACTCCGGGGTGGCCGAGGCCAGGAATGTAGGCATGCAGGCAGCCCGGGGAAGGTTCATGGCCTTTCTGGATGCTGATGATGTCTGGGAACCGGAGAAACTGAAGGAGCAACTGGAATGGGTGGAGGCCACCGGAGCCGCCTTTTCCTGGACGGCCTATGGGCGGATGGACAGTCAGGGTAACCGGTTGAGCCGGGTACGAAAGGCTCCGGAAAGTCTTACCTTCCGGCAGTTACTGAAGGGAAATGTCATTGGGTGCTCCACCGTCATAGTGGATACCGCTAAGACCGGGCCCATAACAATGGAACCTGTCCGTCAGGAAGATTATTATTTGTGGCTTAAACTCCTGAGGAAGGGGGTTCCCGGAACAGGCCTGAACCGGGTGCTGACCTGGTACCGGGTAAGTTCCGGATCCCTCAGTGGAAATAAGTTTCGCAGTGCCCACTGGAACTGGGTACTGTATCGCAGGCATTTGGGCCTCGGTCTTCCGGCCAGTTTCTGGTATTTCATTAACTATGCCCTGCGGGGAATATGGAAGAGTATATGATGTGCCCGGTGAGGAATGAGAATGAACAAAACGAAACATGAAAAAAGTGACGGGAGTTTTCGGCGGTTGCTGGAGTCTCTGGTAGATACCGTCCTGATTCTTCTGGGCTATTACCTGGCCTTTCAGTTGCGCTATGGTTTCAATCCGGCCTCCCGGAATCTGGAGCCCTTTGAAGCCCTTCTTCCCCTGATAGCCCTGCTGGCCATGGGGCTTCTGTTTTTTAACCGGCTGTACATTGAGGAACTGACCGGCCGGCTGGAACTGGGGTTCCGCCTGGTGCTATCTCTGGGGCTTCTGGGGATACTTACGATGGCGGCGGCTTTTGCGGACCGGGGATTTGCCTTTCCCAGAAGTATTTTTGCCCTGGCCTTTCTGATACAGACAGGGATACTGTACGTATGGAAATCTTTCCGGATGCATCGCCTTTGGGAGCAGAGGCCGGTGAGAACCGCATTGGTGCTGGGCCCCGCGGAAGAGACCGCTCCGGTTTCAGAGAGAATCCAGGCATCGCCCCATCTGGGACTCAGGGCCCAGGCCGTGCCGTCAGACAGTGATGTTCAGCTTTCCATTGACAGTCCGGGAGTCCTGATTCTCTGTCCGGGGCTTGCTCAGGAAAGCCGGAGCCGGTATATGGAGATCGGTCTTACCTCCGGCTGGGAAGTTTTTGTCGTACCGGATTACCGGGATATTCTTCTGAACAGTGCCGGTGTCCGGTATCTGGAGGATAAGCCCGTCCTGTATATCCGTGGACTGACTCTTTCCCTGGAACAGCAGTTTCTGAAGCGGGCCATGGACCTGGTTTTGGGGACCCTTCTTCTTCTGGCAGCACTGCTTCCAATGGCGCTTATGGCTCTAAGGATCCGTCTGCATGATGGTGGGCCGGCCCTTTTCCGCCAGGAACGGCTGAGCCGGTATGGGAAGAGGTTCATCCTGCTTAAATTCCGCACCATGGTACAGGATGCTGAAAAAGAAACCGGGCCGGTCCTGGCGGAAGAGTCGGACGGGAGGTTGTTGCCCTTTGGCGCCCGGATGCGGGAACGAAGACTGGACGAACTGCCCCAGCTGATCAATGTCCTC
>JAXGWN010000136.1:0-5514 GCA_040773285.1 Bacillota bacterium | reverse complement strand
GTCCATGGCACAGCGGGCCAGAAGAGCACGAAGATCCTGCAAAAACTCCCCGCTTTCCGGATGAATAACCTTCAGTTCTTCGTAACTGTGGGTAAAAAGGCTTTTGCCGGTACGCCCGGCAGAAGCCGCCATGGAAAACGACATCAGAAAATCCTGGAACTGGGTCATATAGGCCTTGTCCCGTCTCTCCCTCAGGCTCTGCCGGATCTTATACGTGGAGTAAAGTCCCCAGGGCGAAAGCACCAGAGCCAACAGGATGGAGCGGAAGAGAAAATAGAACAGGACAAATCCTGCAGCCACCGGAAGGATCCGGTCCCACCGAAAAATTCTTTTAAATCTCATCGCAGGGCACTTCCTCCCACCAGAAGTTTCTCCTGGTTCACCATGAAATTCTTCCGCATCAGCACCTGCTCCTCATGATCAAATGCAAACAGCGGATTGAGTCTGTATTCCTCTCCTTCAAGACCGACGACCTCACAGATCTCCACAACCCGCCGTCTTCCATCCGGGAGACGTTTCAGTTGCACCACGATCTCCAGGGCCGAGGAAATCTGCTGTCGGATGGAAGACAGGGGCAGATCGGCTGCCTCGATGGCCATCACCTCCAGCCGTTTAAGTATGTCCCGGCAGCTGTTGGCATGACCGGTGGAGAGGGATCCCTCATGACCCGTATTCATTGCCTGCAACATATCCAGGGCTTCCGGCCCCCTTACCTCCCCTACGATGATCCGGTCCGGCCGCAACCGGAGCGCTGTGCGGATCAGGTCCTTGATCACCACATCCCGTCCGGTTCCCTGGTGGCTTCGGGCCTCCAGAGATATCAGGTTTTCCTTCCCGGCAATCTGCAGTTCAGCCGCATCCTCGATGGTGACAATTCTTTCCCCGGCCGGAATGCAGTTGGAAAGCACATTGAGAAACGTGGTCTTTCCTGAACTGGTTCCTCCACTGATAAACAGGTTGTACTTGCAGCGGACCAGTTCGGATAGAACCCCCGCCGCCTCACGGGAGATGCTTTTCAGTTCAATCAGATCCTCGATGGTCAGAGGGTTTTTGGGAAACTTCCGGATGGTCATCACCGGGCCCCGGAGAGCCACCGGGGGAAGAACCACGTTGACCCGGGACCCATCCTCCAGCCTGGCATCCACAATGGGGGAGGTTTCATTGACTGCCCGGTTCACCTTACTGACCACATTGTGTATCAGATTTTCCAGGGTCTCCTGGCTTTCGAAAACCTCTTCGGCCCGCTGTATCTGACCTTTCCGTTCAATAAAAATACAAGATGGCCCATTGATCATTATTTCCGAGATGGAATCGTCGTCCAGATAGGGCTGCAGAATATCCAGCCGCCTCATGGAATTGTAAATACTGACGATCAGGTTTTCCTTTTCCATAAATGTGAGGTAATGATCCTTGCTGTAGTCCAATACCTCTTCTGTGATCAGAGCCTGCAACTGATCATCCTCCACATGGCTGAACCCGGCAATCTTCCGGTCCACCGTGTTGCGGATGATCTTCCTGATTTCCGCCTGGGTGTTCACTCCATACCATCCTTTCCATAAGAATGTCTTTCAGGGGCGCAGCGGCCTGGGCCGCCTTCCGCCCGGGATCAAAACAGGCATCTTCCCCGGACAGATACATCCGGATCCCGGGATCGATCCGGACCGTTACCTCCGGCACCGGTTCATCCCGGATTCCGGTACTGCCCCTTCCGGCCGGAGTCTTGCCGCAGACCACTTCTGCCCAGAGAGTTTTGCGGAGAAATTCCTCATATCCCGGGAGGCTCTTCCTCTGACGGAAAAATACGTCCCGACAGACCCGCCCATAGCCTGTTCCTCCGTGGGTACCCAGCAGACAGCGGCAACGGTCCATTAGAAAACGGTTCAGGGCATCAAAGCCGGGAGCCAGTTCCAGAACCAGCACCTGAAAAAGACCGGACCGGTCCAGGGCCTCCAGGGCCTCCTGCCAGACTTCGGGTGAAAAACTGCTTTTTTCCCGGTAGTTTTCCGGGGAACTGAGAAAGTAGAACCGGCGTGCCGGGTCATAGGTGAAATGGGTGGCCAGCACAGAGGGTGTGCCGAAGAGGTGGCGGTCCATGAACAGACGGGAAAATCCGTTGTCCAGTCCGCTTTCAAGAAAGGTGTCATTGAGATCCAGATGATCAAAGTTAAGGTACAGGGTCTGCAGCCCATCGGTGGCAAACTGTTCAGCCAGGGCCAGGGCCAAAAAGTTTTTTTCATACCCCCCAGGCGGAGAGAAAACGCCCAGGGAAAACGGTGGCACCGGGTCCGGTGCTTCCCGGATGTGAAACGCCAGCATCCTGAGGAGATCCTGGTATATCCGGGAGAAAGGCTGAAACATTGAGATGTGATCCGGACGGTCGGATGGTGCCCGGCACAGAACCGCCAAAGGCACTCCGGGATTTTCCGGCCTGTTGTCCTCATGGCAGACAATCAGGTCCGGTGCAGGGTCCGGAATACCGGAATTCTCCCCCATCCGGATCCAGGTGGCGGCAATTCCGCCTTTTTCCAGAATCCGTTCCAGCAGAAACTGCTCATAGGATGGATCCAGCATCAGTCCGATCCGTATGGCAATCCCTCCTTTGCACATTTTTACTCTTGTCTATTCGCTGACTCCCTCAAAAGTCCTTCCGGTTTAACGAAGATAATGGAATTTATTTTAGGTAAAATTCTGGTTAAACCCTTTTCTCCCCGCTCCGGACTTCCTATGATCAGATCAAAGATCATCACCAGGAGGCCCCTTATGAACTGTTACACCCTGCTGCCCGGATTCCGGGCAGCCGCCATCCACCGGATCCTTTCCGGAGACCGGCACCGCCTGTGTGGAACCCTCAACCGGCTGAATTCTCCCTGGCAGGCCGACCGGCTGGTCCACGAACTTTCCTCAAAACAGGCGGATGTTCTCATTGCCGACAGCCGGATCTGTTCCCGCGCTCTCCTGCTGGAGAGCCTGAAAAAGATCCGCCTGGCCTGCCGGGAACTGAGGATTCTTCTTCTGGTTCCCTCAGGTGAGAACCAGGACCAGTTTTTTCTCAGCCTGTATGCCCTGCAGATCTATGATCTGCTGGAGTGCCGTGAAGCAGCCACCCTGGCTCCGGACGAAGAACAGCAGTTTTCGTATCTCCTCTACCATCCGGTTGATTTTTCCGGAGCGGTCCGGCAGATCCGTTCCCCGGAGGAACCCTCCAGGGAACGGATCTCCCCGCCACAGATGACCATTGCTGTGGCCGCCCTGGACCGGGGAGTCGGCTGCACCAGTCTGGCCCTGCAGCTGGCCGCATTCCTCTCGCGGTCCCAAAAGGTTCTTCTGGTGGAACAGAACCGGAATTCACCGGTCCTCGAAGAGTATTATCTGGAAAACACCTATTATGATTCTGAAGCCGGCATATACCGCTGGGACCGGTCAGGGAGCTTCTTTTGCCTTCCCCTGGAGCAACAGAGAAACTGGCAGGTCCGCAGCGCCGGGTTTTCCCGGATCGTCCGGGATATGGGTGTTCTGACTGCTCCGGAGGATACCGCCGGCTTTCTACAGAGTGACCTCAGTGTGCTGGTGGCCACCGGCACACCCTGGCATCTGAAAGTTGTGCACTCCTTTGATACCGGCAGGATCCGCCCGGCCCTTTGGATCAACTTCTGTCCACCGGCAGCCTTCAGCGACTATGCCCGCATTCTTTCCGGCAGTTTCTGTGGGATTTTCGGAAGCCAGTATACCCCGGACCCGCTGCATCCCGGCCGGGAACAGTGTGCCCAGATCAGCCGGCTGCTGGAAATGAACCCGGTTGCATTCTAATCCTTCGAGGTTCTATGGTATAATCGAACCGTTCGGAATCGATAAACAGATGGGGGTTCATATGGATATAGTAATTGGACTGGTCGGAGGTCTGGCCATCTTCATTTTCGGAATGCAGTTTATGAGCACAGGACTTAAAAATGCCGCCGGGGACCGGATGCAGAGCATCCTGGAAAAACTGACCGGCAACGCAGTTCTCGGGGTGGGCATCGGTGCATTGGTCACCGCCCTGATCCAGTCCAGCAGTGCCACCACCGTTATGGTGGTGGGCTTCGTCAACGCCGGAATGATGAACCTGAAGCAGGCACTGGCCGTAATCGTGGGAGCCAACATTGGAACCACCATTACCTCCCAGATCATTTCCTTCAAAATTTCCCAGTTTATAATGCCGCTGATTTTCGTCGGTTTTCTCCTTTACTTCATGGCCAGGAAGCCATCCATCCGATATTCCGGAGCCGTGATCCTGGGCTTTGGTATTCTTATGCATGGTCTGGATATCATGGGAACCTCCCTGGCCCCCCTGCGGGACTATCCGGCTTTCAGTGAACTGATGATTCTGTTTTCTGTCCGTCCCTGGCTGGGTCTTCTGGCAGGAATTGTGGTTACCATCCTTCTGCAGAGCAGTTCCGCCGCCACGGGTGTACTGATCGCCCTGGCCGGCACAGGCCTGATTCCTCTGGAGAGCGCCGTTCCCATGATCCTGGGAACCAACATAGGAACCTGCGTCACTGCCATACTGTCGTCCATCGGAACCAGCCGGGTAGCCAAACGGGCAGCACTTGGGCATGTGCTTTTTAACCTGCTGGGCTCCCTGCTGTTCATGTTGCTGCTGGATCCCTTTACCCGGATGATCTATCTTATTTCCGGCGACATGGCCTCAGTGCCCCGGCTGATTGCCAATGCCCATACCTCGTTCAACCTGATAAATGCTCTTATTTTCATCCCCTTCCTGAAGCCCTTCACCCGGCTGATTTATAGAATCCTGCCGGAGCTGGAGGAAGAAAAGGAATTGAGTAAAAATCCGGTTTACCTGGATGAGAGGATGCTGAAAACGCCGGAAATTGCCACTTCACTGGCCCGGAAGGAACTTCTCAGCATCGGAAATCTGGCCCGGAAAAATGCCCGGAACGCCCTGAACGGTCTGGTAAGCAGGAATCCCAAAAAACTGCGGAAGGTCATGGAAACCGAGCCAGTGATCGACCGGCTGGAAAAGCAGACGGCCCAGTATCTGAGCCGGATTACCCAGGGGTCCATGAGTCCTCACATGTCTGCCCTGAACACCGCTCTGATCCACGTGGGCTACGACCTGGAGCGGATCGGAGATCACGGGGAAAACATTGCCCAGATCGGCCAGGATTATCTGGAGGACAAATTTACCTTCAGCCAGGCTGCTCTGGAGGAAATGGAACAGATGAGCGAACTGATTCAGGACTGCATCAAACAGGCCCTGAAGGTTCTGGAAACCTCAGATCCGGGAGCCGCCGCCAAGGTCAGGGACTACGAACGGGAAATCGACCTGAAAGAACGTCAGCTGCGGCAGAAGCACACCGACCGGCTGCAGCAGTCCAAGTGTCTGCCTGAGGCCGGGCTTGCCTTCCTGGATATCCTGACCAACATGGAACGGATCGGGGATCACTGCCAGAACATTGCCAACGTGATCATGGAGGCGGAACAGGTCTGAGTCTGAACAAAAAGAGGGAGCGCCCG
>JAXGWN010000135.1:0-5515 GCA_040773285.1 Bacillota bacterium | reverse complement strand
GGTCCGGAAATCCTACCTGGCCGATGAACTGAAGGCTGCAGAAAACACGGTTCTGACCCCGGACTGCCGGGAAGCCGGCTGTACGGTCTGTGGGATCTGCATGGATATGGATGCGGAAATGATACTGGCAGGTGAGCGGAAATGAGATACCGGATGGAGTTTTCCAAGGAAAAACAGGTATGCTTCGTGTCCCATCTGGAACTGATGAAGGTGTTTTCCCAGGCCATTCGCCGGGCTCAGCTGCCGGTGGCCTGGACAGAGGGGTTCAACCCCCGGCCGAAAATCAGTTTTTCCTCCGCCATTGCCACCGGAATGGTCAGCCTGGCGGAATGTATGGATCTGGAACTGAGCGAAGATGTGGAGCCGCAGGAGATCAGAGAGCGTCTCAACCGTCAGCTGCCGCCGGGATTTTCCGTTGGCAGGATCCGCCGGCTGGATGGCAGACCCCGTTCCCTGATGGCCCTGATGAAATATGCGGATTACCGGATCCGGGTCTCGGGCATCCCTCTGCCGGAGGGAGATGAGCTGGAGGAGGCTGTGGCCGGTTTCACCGCCCTGCCGGAGATTCCAAGACGGGTGACGGGACCCAAAGGTACCGTGGTGAAGGATCTTTGTCCGGGAATTATCCGGATGGAGGCAGCGGTGGTGGACAATGGTCTTGAACTGCGGCTGAGACTCCGCTCCGGAAGTCAGGGAAATACCAGACCGGAGCATGTGACCCTTTCCTTGCTGGACTGGCTGAAAACATCCGGAGAGCCGGTTGTATTCATCGAAAAAACTGCTGTTCTGGGTGAGGACGAAGGCCAGGTCAGGGAACTGTATCTGCTGTAGGGGGAAACGTTATGAAAGAAGTGGTGGTTCACGAATCCTCCAGGGAAATTCTTATTTCCGTGCTGGAGGATGACAGCCTCATGGAGGCATATATTGAACCGAAACACGATGCCAGCATTGTGGGCAGCGTTTTCTCCGGTGTGGTGGAAAATGTTCTGCCGGGCATGCAGGCGGCGTTTGTCGATATCGGGCTTAAAAAAAATGCCTATCTTTATGTGGAGGATGTGATTTCACGGGAGGCTCTCAGCCAGTCCCGGGAGAAAGGAAGAACCCTGGGAATCGGGGACTACCTGAAAAAAGGACAGAGCGTTCTGGTGCAGATCAAGAAGGCTCCAGCCGGAGATAAGGGAGCCCGGGTAACTCAGGACATCACCCTGCCCGGCCGCTATATTGTGGCCATGCCCCGGAACCGGTATGTGGGAATCTCAAAGAAAATCCAGGAACCGGCCGAAAGGGAACGGCTCCGGGAGATCGCCCAGTCCCTGATGACCGGAGAAACCGGCATTGTGGTGCGGACCGTGGCAGAGGGCTGTTCCCGGGAGGAACTGGCCCAGGACTATGAAACTCTGCAGCAGACCTGGGAGGAGATCCGGCGTGGATTTGAGGAAAATCAGGGCCGGCCGGCCCTGATCCGGGGGGATGTGGAATTCACCATCCGGATTTTCCGGGATGTGATCCGGAAGGATACAGGCCGGATTTGGGTGAAGACCCCGGAAAATCTGGCTTTGCTGGAGTCCTATGTCCGGGAATTTATTCCGGAACTGACCGGACGGGTACGGATGCAGAAGGAGGAGGGACCCTGGCCGGAATACCGGATTCAGGAGATGCTCCGGCGGGCTCTGAAACGGAAGGTCTGGCTCAACTGCGGCGGGTACCTGATCATTGACAGGGTGGAGGCGCTGACCATCATTGATGTGAATACCGGAAAATACACCGGAAGCAAAAGTCTGGAGGAGACAGCCTTCAAGGTGAACATGGAAGCCGCCCGGGAAATTGCCCGGCAGATCCGGCTCCGGAACACCGGGGGAATCATCGTGGTGGACTTCATTGATATGAAAGAGGACCGGCACCGCTTCCAGCTGGTGGAGCGGCTCACGGAAGAGACCGCCCGGGACATCATGAAGGTGCAGGTGATGGGCATGACCCGGCTGGGACTGGTGGAGATGACCCGGAAAAAAGCCAAAAGGTCCCTGTCCCACCTGATGGAAATCACCTGTCCCCTCTGCCGGGGCAAAGGACAGATTCTGTCCGATGAGAACGTGCTGAAACTGATCGAGCAGAAGGTGGCCGGGGCCGCTGGTGTTCTTGGCTCCGACCGTCTCTGCCTGCGGGTGCACCGGAAAGTGGCGGAGTACCTGGGGACCACCGGGCACCGCTTCCTGCAGTCCCTGGAAGACAAATACGAAAAAAACATATATGTGGTGATGGATCCGGGTCTGGCTTACGATGAGGTATGGGTGGACCAGGAATTTCCGGAGCCGGAGAGCCGGAATGTGGATGAGAGCATATCTTCTTGACTTTACAGCCGCCGTATGGTAAATTTTTACGGTAAGAGCAGTTTTAACCGCATGAACAGGGTTTCAAATCCTTCGGGATACCCCGACAGCGAGTCTGAAATGAAGGAGGTGCTCAAATGTACGCAGTGATTGAAAACGGTGGAAAACAATACCGTGTTTCTGAAGGCGATGTGGTCCGCATGGAACTCATCAAAGCAGAACCGGGTGATGTGGTGGATGCCGACAAGGTCCTGATGGTCCAGAACGGTGAAGGTGTGAAAATTGGCCAGCCGGTTGTGGAGGGAGCCAGAGTTTCCCTGAAAATCCAGCAGCATGGCAAAGGCGAAAAAGTAATCGTCTATAAATACATGGCCAAAAAGGACTACCGCAAGAAGCAAGGTCACCGGCAGCCGTATACCGAAGTGCTGGTGGAAAAAATCGAAGCCTGATGGTGAATGCGCATTTCTATCTGGAAGATGGTGCGTATTTCCGGGCGGACGTGTCCGGTCATGCCGGATGCGGAGTCCGGGGTGAGGATCTGGTTTGCGCCGGAATCTCAGCACTGGTCCAGGCGGCACTGAACGGACTGGACTGTTTTACGTCAGGCCGGTTCGGCTGGCAGACTGATCCCGATGGCGCCGCCACCATGGTGCTGGACCGGAATCTGGATGCTGAAACAAAGAAATGTGCCCATGTGGTATTGAAAACACTGGAACTGGGTCTTTCCGCTTTGGCGGAAAGTTACCCGGAAGCTTTAAGAGTCCATATTAAGGAGGTGGCTAAGGATGATTCGTATTGATCTGCAGCTGTTTGCCCATAAAAAAGGGCAGGGCAGTTCCCGGAACGGCCGTGATTCCATCGGGAAACGTCTGGGTCTGAAAAAACACGACGGTATGGTGGTGAGAGCCGGCAACATCCTGGTCCGTCAGCGGGGAACCAAAATTCACCCCGGCGTCAACGTGGGAATCGGCAGGGATGATACTCTGTTTGCCCTGATTGATGGCGTGGTTCGTTATGAGCGCAAGGACAAGACCAGAAAACAGGCGAGTGTTTATTCTGCCTAGTAAGCGGTGAAAATCCCCTGTGAACAGGGGATTTTTTTTTGTTTTGCCGGGAAATACGGTATAATTGATTCGAATGTACAGAGTCTGCGGTCCGGTGACCGACGGGCAGGAAAGCACAGGGGTGTACGGAAATGTTTTTGGACAAGGCAAAGATTTATATCAAGGCTGGCGACGGCGGGGACGGATGCATTTCCTTCCGCCGGGAAAAGTATGTCCCGGAGGGTGGACCCAATGGTGGGGACGGCGGCCGGGGAGGTTCAGTGGTTCTGGAGGTGGATGAATCCCTGCGGACCCTGGTGGACTTCAAGTACCGGCGCCATTACAAGGCACCCCGTGGTGTCCATGGCCGGGGCTCCAACATGCATGGAAAGAACGCCCAGGATCTGGTGCTGAAGGTTCCCCCGGGTACCCTGGTGAAGGATGCGGATACCGGGGAACTTCTGGCGGACCTGGTTACCCCCGGCCAGCAGTATCTGGCAGTGGCCGGTGGACGGGGCGGCAAGGGAAATGCCCGGTTTCTCTCCAACCGCAACAAGGCCCCCAGAATCGCAGAAAATGGGGAACCGGGACCGGAGATGTGGCTGGAACTGGAACTGAAACTGCTGGCGGACGTGGGTCTGGCGGGGTATCCCAATGCCGGAAAATCCACCCTGATCTCGGCGGTTTCCGCAGCCCGGCCCAAGATTGCCGATTATCCCTTTACCACCCTGACCCCCAATCTGGGAGTGGTCCAGGCCGGCCAGGACAGTTTCGTCATGGCGGATATCCCCGGACTGATCGAGGGGGCCCATCAGGGGGCGGGACTGGGACATGATTTTCTGAAACACCTGGAGAGGACCCGCCTGATCGTTCATGTTGTGGACGTGGGCAGCAGTTTCGAGGGCCTGGAGCGGGATCCCTTCGGGGACTGGGAGAAGATCAATGAGGAACTGGTCCGCTACAGCGTAAATTTTGACCGGAAGCATCAGGTGGTGGCAGCCACCAAAATGGATCTTCCGGGAGCCGGGGAACGGCTGGAGGAACTGAAGAAGCGTCTGCCGGAGGATGTTGAGGTGTTCCCGGTGTCCGCTGTGACCGGTGAGGGAACCAGGGCTCTGGTGCTTCGGATTGCCGAACTGCTGAAAACCATCCAGGAAGAGATTATCCACCCGGTGGAGACTTTCCGGGTCACCAGACCGGAAGTGGAAGAGAAGTTTATCATTGAAGTGGACGGGGACGGGGTCTATGTGGTCAGCGGCAAGGAACTGACCCGCCAGTTCATTATGAACCGGATGGATACCGACGAGGCACTGATGCGTTTTCACAATATCATCCGGAAAATGGGGGTCCTGGACGCACTGAAAGAAAAGGGAATCCAGCCGGGGGATACCGTGCGGATTATGGATATGGAGTTCGATTATGTCGAATAGCGGAGGAACTATGCTGAGCGGGAAACAGAAACGATTTCTCAGGGCCCGGGGAAGCCTGATCCGGCCCTCGGTCTATGTGGGCAAGGAGGGATTCACCCCGGCGGTGGTATCGGAAACCCTGACCCAGCTGAACAGCCAGGAACTGGTAAAGGTACGGGTACAGCCCAATTCCCTGGAGGAGCCCCGGGAAGTGGCGGCCCTTCTGGCGGAGGAAACGCAAAGCCAGCTGGTGCAGGTGGCCGGACGGAACTTCCTCCTGTACCGCCGTCATCCGGAAAAACCGGTGATCGAACTGCCCTGAGGAGTGAGACTTTTGACCTTAAACCGAACACAGACCCTGGAACATGTGAAACGGGTGGTGGTGAAGGTGGGAACCAGCACCATTACCCACGCCACCGGAGAACTGAACCTGCACCAGCTGGAACAGCTGGTCCGGGACCTGGCGGATCTCAGAAACCGCGGGCTGGAGGTGCTGCTGGTATCCTCCGGAGCTGTGGGAGCCGGTGCCGGGAAACTGGGCCGCAGCCGTCCCCATACCATTCCGGAAAAGCAGGCCATGGCCGCCATCGGCCAGGGCGTGCTTTTGCATATGTATGAGAAGTTTTTTGCCGAGTATGGAAAGATCGTGGGCCAGGTTCTTCTGACCCGGGAGGATCTGGCGGACCGCAGGCGGCATCACAATGCCAGAAACACCCTGTTTGCCATGCTGGAGTAT
>JAXGWN010000134.1:0-5525 GCA_040773285.1 Bacillota bacterium | reverse complement strand
ATTACAATATGCATTATATACCCCTACCGGGTATAAGTAAATACTTTTTTCACAAATCCCTCTAATATTTCACAAACACCTTGCTGTCGGAGCCCATGTTCTCCATCAGCTGGAGATACCCCCAGCAGCCCTGAACCAGCTGGTCCACCTGGATGTATTCGTCAGCGGTATGAGCCCGGTTTTCCATTCCCGGACCGAATCCCATAGTGGGAATCCCCCGCTCCCCGGCCGACGCACTGCCATTGGTACAGAAGGAGTACTGGCTCAGCCGGGCCGGAATGCCTCCCTCATTAAGAATCATGACTGCCCGCTGCAGCCATTTCTCATCCTCATCGAAACGCCAGGCTGGGGCAAAGCGGTCCGCCTTCACTTCGGCTCCGGTCCAGGTGAGAAAGTCATTGATAGCCAGTTCCACCTCATACCGGAAATCCGGATCGCTTTCCTTTACCCGGGCCAGGGCCTGGTCCACTTCCTCCACAATGGATTCCGGTGTATCGCCGGGCAGCAGCCGGCGATCAAAGGTGGCGGTACAGCTGCGGGGAATCACAGAACTGCCTGGGTACGGTGTGGAAATAATGTCGGTCAGTTCAAGAATTCCTTTGCCCAGTACCGGATCCTCCCGGGGAACCAGGGCGTCCAGGGCCGCCAGGGCCGGCATCATCTTCCGGACTGCGTTGACCCCGGCTTCCGGATTGGCGGAATGGGCGCTGACCCCCAGCACTTCCAGCCGGATCTCGCCCCGGCCCCTCTGTCCCCGGCTCACCATCAGCTGGTTGGATTCCCCGATCACCACCAGATCGGGCCGCACCCGGTCCAGCACGTTACGGAAGGCCACACCTTCGGCAATCTCCTCACTGACCGTCCCGGATACGTAGATCTCCCCGGCCAGGTTTTCCCGGTTTATCAGGGAGGCAGCACAGATCATAGCCGCGAGAGCCCCTTTCATATCGGTGGCTCCCCGTCCGTACAGGTTTCCGTCCCGGATCTGGGACTTGAAGGGATGCATGGTCCAGTCTTCCAGATTCTCCGCGGCCACCGTATCCACATGACCGTCGAACAGAATCCTCGGCCCCAGCCGGTTTCCCCGGATGACCCCCACCACGTTTCCCAGTTCGTCCACTTCCACCAGATCAAAGCCCAGATCCTTCATCTTCTGCTTCAAAAGTTCAACGATCTCCCGTTCCTCTCCGGTATAGCTTTTGCAGTCGATCATCTCCATGGTCAGACCCAGCAGCTGGTCCTGTTGCTCAGTATTCAGCATAAAAACCCTCCTCTTCGTCTCACTACCCCTATCATAACGCCTATGGCAGGAAATGAAAGGGATAAAGGGGTTTTTCCTGGCCCGGCATCCCTCAGGCTGCTTCCCAAAACAAAAACCGGAGGTCCCTTTTCAGGAACCTCCGGCCCTTCGCACATCTCAGCTCAGCAGATCTTTGTGGAGATTCAGAATCATCCGGTATCCCCGGTCCGTGGGATGAAGAGGGACCGGCCAGGACTCCGGATCCATCAGATATCCGGGCAGCAGTTCAATCCCCCCCACCAGGGTCTTCCGGGGATTTCCATACCCGGAAAATGCCCCGTACACATCGGCCACCTGGTAATCATAAGACTTTGCGAATGCCCGGACAGGTCCATTCAGACCGTTTAACAGGGGATCTGCCATCTCATAGAGTCTGGGGCTGAAGGCAAAAGGATTAAACACTGTGGTCACCAGGACCTGTGCTCCGGGATTCAGCATCCGGACCGCTCCGATAATGGCCAGCCATTTCCCCCCAAAGGCAGCAGACTGTGCGGCAAGCGTTCCCGCCAGCCCCTCAAACACAGCGGTGATATGAGGCTGACTGGCCGGGTTCATTTCCCACTGGGAAAGATCCCACAGCATCTGTCCCTCTGCCAGATAAGTGCCATTGAAATAGTGGGTCCAAAGTAGTCCGCTGACTGCTTCATTAAAGGGCCCCAGCAGATCGTTTCCCCCAATGTTTATGCTCACCAGATCCGCCCCGGCCACTGCCGCCTGGGCACCCTCCGGGTCTCCGGGGGCGGAAAGAGCGTACAGCAGCATCTCACTGGTGACGCCGTCTTCGGCTATAAGGTTAAATTCCACCTCCCCACGGCTTCTTTCCAGATGTTCATGGAGAAGGCGGGTATACCCCACATCCTCCGTGGCCCCGGTTCCCCAGGCAATGGAGTCCCCCAGGGCCGTATACACCATGTCACCGTCGGCGGCCAGGGCCCCCAGGGGTAGTGAAAAGATAAGAACAGGTATCAGCAGACAGGATATCCATTTGTGTTTCATCGAAACCATCCTCCCGTTGTCCGTACCGGTCACATCACGTTCAAGTGTTCTGAGAATCAGGGTTTTCTGTTCCTGTGTACCACAGGAATCCTATTTTCAGGTGCCGCACAGGGTAATTCTTCCCCCGGCTTCCCTCCAGGTCTCCATGCCTCCGTCCAGCAGCACCGCAGGGATCCCCTGCATGTTCAGCATGGCCACCCCATAGGCTGCATTGATGTTTCTGGCACAATATACCGCAATCGTCTTACCGGTATCCAGTTCTTCCATCCGGGCATTCAGTTCCGGCAGGGGAATGTGTACCGACCCGGAGATATAGCTGACACCCCTCTGGGAGGCGTCCCGGACGTCCAGAATCAGCATTTCACCGGCCTGTACTCCTTCCCGGACCTGGGTGGCGGACCGGACGTACATCTCCTCCTCTTGATAGCGGTCCAGAAATCTCTGGGCCGGGGAGGTGATCTCCACGGTCCGGCTGCCGGCGTCCCAGTGGACTCCGGCCCCAAAAGATTCAGTCACCAGCCGCGCAGGCACCAGAACCCTTCCATCCCTCAGCACGGGGGGCACATCACTTTCCAGAATCACCCCGTCCAGACTGAGGCGCAGAGTCTCCACTGCAAAGGCGGCACCGCCGGCAAAGGACAGAACCAGCAGGGCAAGGATCAGGATAGCATATACACCTTTTTTCAATAAAGGCACCTCCGTTCAGCACTAAGATTCATTGAAGAAAAATCCCCGGGGCGCATCAGGCACCCCGGGGACCAGAGTCCGCCACGGGATTTAGAGGGTTATTCAAGAAGTCCCAGAATCCCGGCAGCTTCAAACGAGGAAGGCATCATGTCTCCACCGTTGTCACATATATACCCGCACCACCAGACTACAGCGTGGGCAGCGATGAAAATATCATCGTCTGCAAACTGTGTCAGTTCACCTGCATCGATCCAGTCGGAATCCGCTGTCTTGTCATCGAAGTAGCCTTTGTATTCAAAAGCTCCCGGGATGGCAGATCCGGGGGTTCTTAGTCTTCCCACTGTGGTGCGGACCGCATTGAACCCATCAAACTCATCCTCCACCTGCACGTGGAATTCAGTGAGTCCGGTCCAGTCACCGCAGTAGCCGTCTTTGAACCCATTTTCTTCTGCATCAATGACGTACTTGATCCGCAGATGTCCATCCAGTGCTTTCACCATCAGGTCACCCACATAGTGATTCTGTCCGGCATACAGCGGGAATTCAAGTGTTTCCTGCCGGAGCAGCGCCGCTTTGGAGGCCTGTACATAGGTGGCCCAGTTTCCGGGGGCAGGAATGAATCTGGTGGTTCCCGGTTCATTCTGGGCGGCCCATGCGGTCTCATCGAAGCATTCCATATTGGGCTCGTTCTCAAAGTTGTAACTTAAGGTTCCGGAAGCCGTATCGGTGTAGAGCATTCTGGCATTGGTGGAGATCAGTGAGATGGATCCATCCGAGGTGTTTACCTCATAGAACCTTCCTCCCCGGGCATCGTGGCCGTAGAGAACCCCGTCACCACCGAAAGCCAGCTGCAGGGAGAACGTGTACCCGGCATCCTTAATCATTTCAAATCCGGTTCCATCCCGGTTGACCCGGAAGAACTCATACCCACCGCCATTGTTGTCCTTACCGAATCCGAAGATCACTCCGTCTGCCGAGATGGCAATGTCTCCATCAAAGGTCCAGGCGGAATTGTAGTCTCCGGATATGTCGGCAAATTTGTTCCAGCTGCTTACCAGCCCGTCCCCGTCAAAGAAAACTTCATAGAGGTCATCGGTGGGTCCTCCAAAGCCAGCGCTGGTTCCTCCGGCGATGTAGTAATACCGCCCGTTGAAGAAGTCGGCACAGGCGATTTCACCAGGCAGATCCCCCAGATACTCTTCCACCGGATCTCCGGTGACATAGAGTTTGGCCAGACCCCGGTAACTGGTAAAATACAGGTCTCCGGTGGCCGAGTCAAAGGCCAGGCCGTTGGGCCCCACATTGCTGGCAGGCAGTTCTGTGATTGCAAAGACTTCATCGGCTGCAGCAGTCAGAGGATCCACTTCGAAAATTTTACCGGTATCCCTCTGAATTCCATACAGCACATCTCTCATGGGCAGATCCACAATATGTCCGCCGTCCGGATAGATCTGATTCCAGCCGGCAGCATCTTCCGTCACCCGGTAGCGTCCGGCAGGAAGTCCCAGGAAGCAGTATCTTCCATCTTCTCCGGTCATGGTCCGGTCAATGGGCTCCCAGCCCTGGCCAGTCCATTCTTCCAGAATGATGGTGATTCCGCCCACCGGCTCTCCGGTAACGCTGTTCAGTTTGTATCCGCAGATGTCATCTTCTGCTCTCCAGACCCGGATGGCGTCCAGGTCAAACCCATCGGTATTTCCATCCGGTCCCATAAGAACGGAAACTTCATCCGTATATGCTTCCGGAATAGGAAGAGAGATGGCCTGGATAGTTGCCCCGGTCCCGGATACATTCAGGTAGGTGGCCGGATAGGCCAGTGTGTAGACATCACTGGTAACATCGATCAGTTTAATTCCAGCGGCACTGTGTACACAGGGAGGAAGATTAAAGCCTGTCCACTCCTTCACTCCGTCTGTTTCCACGATGCTTTCAGCCAGTTCCCGGTCATCCCCGGCAATGCCTTCAGCAAAAGCCAGCCGGTCTGCGGCGCTGATGTAATTGACACCGATCCGGTTCCAGACCACCCCGACAAAGTATTCATCGAAGAAGTCTCCCCCCACGATGGCATCGGTAAGAATCACCTGAGCAGCCTCGGCATGCCAGCCGGTGGCTGAGCCCCAGGTTACCTCAGCAAACTGAATATCCGTCTCGCCGTCCACATTGACGAACCGCTCATCGAAACGGTACTCCGACCAGGACAGGGAGGCCAGGCCCACAAATTTGGAGTTGGCAATACCCCCGGCAGACTGCACCGCATCAAATTCACCCAGCGCGTTGTTGGGATCCAGCCGCAACGGATGATAACTGTTGAAAGGATCCACATTCACCGGCAGGAACTCACCATAGTCCACCCATGTGGCATACATCTGGGTGGCATCAGCTGCCGGTATTGCCCCCAGGCTGGCGCCCGGGAGAAAAGCCATGGTCAGAGCGATCGCCATGAACACAGCCAGCAGTTTTCTATACCCCATTTCATTCACCCCTCATTTGGTTTATGGGATCACAGAAATCAGAAACGCTGGTAACAGATATACAAAACACT
>JAXGWN010000133.1:0-5540 GCA_040773285.1 Bacillota bacterium | reverse complement strand
ATCTGCTGGCAGCAGATCTGCGGAAACGGGGTGTCCGGGCGGAAACCCCTGTGGGGATCCTGATTGGCCGCAGTGAACTCTTCCCGGTCAGTTTTCTGGGGATTCTGAAGGCCGGCGGGGCCTACCAGCCGCTGGACCCCGGATATCCCCCCGACCGCCTTCAGTACATGATAAAGGATTCCGGAATGGAGATCCTGATCACCGGAAGGGACCAGGAAAAAATAGCCGGGCAGTTCAAAGGGCAGCTGCTTTATGCCGAAGACATCGGAAGCCTTGCCCCTGAAGATACAGTCCGGCTGGAATCCCCGTCCCCGGAGGACATGTTTGTACTGCTGTACACCTCCGGATCCACAGGGGTCCCCAAGGGATGTATGCTGGAACACCGCAACCTGATGAGTTTCTGCCGGAACGTCCACCAGATGTATGGAATTTCGGACCGGGACCGCTCCATTGCCTACGCCAGCTTCAGTTTCGATGCCACCATGATGGACTTTCTTCCCTTCCTCACCAAAGGGGCTACGGTATATATTGTTCCGGAGGAGCGCCGTCTGGATCTGGCCTGGCTGGATGACTATTTCCGTAAGAACCGGATCACCAACATCTGCCTCACCACCCAGCTGGGACGGCAGTATGCAGTGGAATATCCGGACAATCCCTATATCCGGGCTGCTGTCACCGGGGGAGAAAAACTGGTGTCCCTGGAGCCCCCCTCCTATCGGCTGGACAACCTGTACGGGCCCACGGAATGCACGGTGTTTGTTACCGGTTTTACCGTGGACAGGAAGTATACTGACATTCCCATCGGGCGGTCCGTGGCCAATACGGATATTTATATGGTGGATCCCCGGGGCCGGGAAGTGCCGGTTGGGGTTCCCGGGGAGCTGTGCATTGCAGGCCATCAGGTGGGCCGGGGGTATCTGAACCGTGAGGACCTGACCGGGGCCGTTTTTGTGGGAAATCCCTTTTCCCGGGAACCCGGGTTTGAGAGGATGTACAGGACCGGGGACATATGCCGTTTTCTGGAGGACGGCAACATTGAATTTATGGGACGCCGGGATCATCAGGTTAAGATCCGGGGGTTCCGGATCGAGCTGTCCGAGATCGAGGCCAGGATCCGTCAGTTTGCCGGGATTCGGGACGCCACCGTCCAGGCCCGGGAGGCGGCGGATGGTTCCAAATACGTCGTGGCCTATGTGACCGGTGAGAAGGAGATAAGTGTTCAGGAACTGAACGGCTTTATCATGGAGGAACTGCCCCATTACATGGTTCCTGCCGTCACCATGCAGATCGGGGAAATTCCCCTGAACCAGAACGGAAAAGTGGACCGCAGAAAACTGCCGGAGCCGGTATTTGCGGAACCGGAGCCGGAAACTGCCTCCGGTCGTCCCCTCAACTGGCTGGAGGAGACTCTGTCGGAAATGGCAGCAGGGATTCTCGGCCACGACAGGATTGGGGTCACCACCGATCTGGTCCGGGCGGGGCTTACCTCCCTGTCGGGGATCCGGCTGGCCACGGAGATCCGGAAAAAATTTGGCTACAGTCCGGATGTCAGGGAGATCCTTACCGGAATCACCATTCTTGAACTGGAAAACGGGATTCTCAGACATCTGCTGGAGCAGGAGGAATTCCCGGGCGGCCCGGACAGAAGCCAGGGGGCCGATCCGTCGGTGCCGTGGCCGCTGTCCTCTGCACAGCTGGGGGTCTGGTATGAGGCCATGAAGCGTCCCGGTGAAATTCTCTATAATATTCCGGTGATGCTGTCTCTTCCGCCGGAGGCCAGTCCGGAGAGGCTGGAGGAGGCACTGGAAAAGGTGGTCCGGGCCCATCCCTATCTTTTGACCCGGCTGATTCTGGATGGCGGGGAGGTCAGACAGATCCGGCCCCGGGAGGCCGGCATCGCAGTCCGCCGCATCCGGGCGGATGAGGCGTCCCTTCCGGATATCCGACAGGACTTCCCCCAGCCCTTTAATCTGCTCCGGGAGCCCCTGTTCCGGTTTGCCATTGTGGAAACACAAAGCCGGGTTATCCTTCTGGCGGATTTCCACCACATCATCTTCGACGGCACTTCCCTGGGGATATTTCTGGCGGATCTGAAGAAGGCCTACGAAGGACAGACCCTGGAGCCGGAAACGTATTCCTCCCTGGATGCTCTGAGGGATGAGCAGCTTAAGGAGGGGAGTGCTTCCTGGCTGGAGGCGCAGGAGTACTACGCTTCGCGCCTGAAGGGTTATGAGGGTGTGACAGTCATTGCGCCGGACCGGAAAGGAAAGCCGGAAGAGGGCAGTATGGGGGAAAGCGTATGTCTTATGGATCCCGGAGAGATACTGTCCTGCTGCCAGAAACACAGCATCACCCCGGCCCAGCTGTTCCTGGCCGGAACCGCATATACCATCGGACGATTTGCCGGGGTCAGTGACACCCATTTCTGCAGCATCAGCAGCGGGAGAAGCGATCTGAGGTACTCCACTTCGGTGGGAATGTTCGTGCGGACTCTTCCCCTTTCCATTCGGATTCCTGAGGAGGGCTCCGCCGCCGGGTTCCTCGGTGCTGTCCGGGATATATTTCTGGAGGCCCTGGGCCGGGAGGAGTATCCTTTTACCCAGGTGGCGGCCAGACACGGGTTTTTTCCCCGGATCATGTACGCCTGCCAGCTGGGAGTCATGGAGACGGGAGAATTGCCGGGAGGACCGGAGACGGTCCTGGAGGAACTGCTGCCTTCCCGGCCAAAATTTGATATTTCCGTGCACATCGAGGACCGGGAGGGGAAATTCGGTGTGTGTGTCCAGTACAATGACGCCCTGTACACTCCCTTCCTGATGGATAATTTTGCCAGTTCCCTGGGGACTGCTGTAAGGAACATGATCCACAGTCCCGGGGATGAGATCCGCAGGGTATCCCTGATCAGCGGACCCCAGGAAGAGGTTCTCCGGGGCTTCCGGGGGTGCCCTGGGGAGGAGCCGGAGGAAAAACTGCTCCACAGACTGTTTTCCCGGCAGGCGGCCCTGCATCCGGACCGCACCGCCCTGACTGCTGTGGATGGTAGTTTCTCCGGCAGGACCCTGGAGAGCCGGATGAACCGGATGGCCAATGGTCTCCGGGAAAGAGGGGTCCGCCCCGGGGATCTGGTGGCTCTTTTGCTTCCCCGGGACAGTCGCCTGATCGTGGCCATGTACGGGGTACTGAAGGCGGGTGGAGCCTATATTCCCTGCGATCCGGAGTATCCGGCGGAACGGATCCGCTCCATTCTTGAAGACAGCGGTGCCGCATTCGTTCTGACCACAGAGGATAAGGTGGGGGATTTTCCGGCGGGGAAAGCCCTTTGCGTGGATGATCCGGCCGGCTGTCCCGATGACCGGGATCCCCGGGTCCCGGTGGATCCGCAGGATCTGGCCTATCTGATTTACACCTCCGGATCCACCGGAAAGCCCAAGGGGGTTATGCTGGAACACCGGGGAATCTGCAACTATGTCCACAACCATCCGGACAACATCCATGTGCGGGCCCTGGTGGAGGACGCCACTGCCATGGTGTCGGTGACCACGGTATCCTTTGATATGTCCCTGAAGGAAATTGCCGTGTCCCTGTCCAATGGGGTTCCCCTGGTTCTGGCCGGCCAGGAGGAGGCCAGAAATCCGGTGCAGCTGGCCGCTCTTTTCGCCCGGACCGGTGCGGACGCTTTCAATGCCACCCCCTCCCGTCTGCTGGAATATCTGGAACTGCCGGCCTTCCGGGACGCCATGAAGCGGTGCCGGGTGATTATGGCAGGGGGAGAGGCGTATCCGCCCCGGCTGCTGGAAATACTGTCCGGCCTGACGGAGGCCAGACTGTTCAATACCTATGGACCCACGGAAATTACCGTGTCCTCCAATGGCCGGGAACTGACCGGGGAAACCGCCATATCCGTGGGGAGACCCCTTCTCAATTACCGGGAATTCGTCGTGGATCCGGATGGAAACGAACTGCCCCCCGGGGCACCGGGGGAACTGTATATCGGGGGTCCCGGCGTGGCCCGGGGTTACCGGAACCTCCCGGAACTGACCGGAGAGCGGTTCATTTCCTTTAAGGGGGAACGGGTGTACCGCTCCGGTGACCGTGCCCGCTGGAATGGGTCCGGGGAGGTGGAAATCGCCGGACGGCTGGACAGCCAGATCAAACTGAGGGGACTCAGGATCGAGCCGGAGGAGATTGAGGCAGTGATGGCCCGCCAGAAAGGACTAAGCCAGGTTGTGGTGACGGTCCGGACTCTGGGGGGAGCCGATCAGCTTTGTGCCTACTTCACAGGAAACCGGGATACGGATACGGAAGCACTCCGGGAGGCTCTCGGCCGGGAACTTCCGGACTATATGGTCCCCTCGGTGTATGTGTGGCTTGAAGCCCTGCCGGTGACCCCCAACGGGAAAACCGATCTCCGGTCCCTGCCTCTTCCAGGCCCGGCAAAGGAACGGAAGCTGGCAGAGCCTGAGACCCGGACAGAGCGGGTTATATGTGATATTTATGCCCGGGTTCTGGAACTGCCCCAGGTGGGAGCAACCGACAGTTTCTTCGATTTGGGGGGCACCTCCCTGGTGGTCACCCGGATGATTATCGCTGCGGCTGCCCAGGGATTTGAAATCACCTACGGAGACGTGTTCACCCATCCCACCCCCAGACGGCTGGCCGCTGCCCTGGAAGAGGGGCCCGGCGGAAAGGATCTGCGGGATCCTTCCCTGGAGAATCTGGGGGACTACGATTACACAGATATCCGGGGGGTGCTGAAGAAAAACAATCTGGATACATTCCTGAAGGGACCCGCTCACCAGCCGGGCAACATTCTTCTCACCGGGGCCACCGGTTTTCTGGGAGTCCATGTGCTGCAGGAGTTTCTTAAAACCTGTACCGGGACCGCCTATTGCCTTCTGAGGGATAAGGATACCCTGAGTGCGGCCAGACGGCTGAAGAGCATCCTGTATTACTATTTCGAAGAGTCCTACGAGGAACTGCTGGGGAACCGTCTGGTGGTACTCAGCGGGGACATCACCAGCCCGGAGGCCCTGAAGAACCTTAAGGACCTTCCGGTGGATACCGTGATCAACTGTGCGGCCAACGTGAAGCATTTTTCAGCGGGAAATGATATTGAGGAAGTGAACGTGGGGGGCGTCCTGAACCTGATCGACTTCTGCCTGGCCACCTCAGCCCGGCTGGTCCACGTGTCCACCACCAGCGTATCCGGATTCAGCATAGACGGCGATCCGGCCCCGGATACGGTCATGGATGAACAGATGCTGTATTTCGGTCAGCACCTGGACAACAAATACGGACACAGCAAGTTCCGGGCGGAACGCTTCATCCTGGAGAATGTATCCCGGGGACTGAAGGCCAGGATTGTACGGGTGGGCAATCTGTCCGCCCGGGATTCCGACGGGGAGTTTCAGATCAATTTCACCACCAACAGTTTTACTGGGCGGCTGAAATCCTATCTGCTGATCGGGAAGTTTCCCTACTCCCTGATAAATCAGCCGGTGGAATTTTCTCCAATAGATACCACTGCAGCCAGCATACTT
>JAXGWN010000132.1:0-5587 GCA_040773285.1 Bacillota bacterium | reverse complement strand
CTCTTCTTCGTTCAATCTCAGTTCCACCTTTCTCATAACATCCTCCCTGTTGTCTGTGTCTTTCAACAGGGGATAGTATACATGATTCACCGGGACATAATCGCTTAACTCTCAATAGGACATTATCACTTGTGCCTTAGAGTTTTTTTTCGCCGACTTATGAAAGGGTTTTCAAACCAAAGATTCGGTTGTATAATGGCCTAAACTGTGTGCGTTATGGTTGGGAGGTAAACCGATGGAAATGGTAACCATGAACTTTCCTGCAGATGTTATGAAACTGCGGGTGCTGACCAGGGATGAAGAGGAACTGGCGGATCTAAGACGCCGCTCCCCGGAGAAAGTAACTCCGGAGAAGATTCTGCGGGTGTACGATGAACTGTTTTTCCCGGAGGCTCCGGAGGACCGGCCGTATACCTTCGGCTCCATTGTTCTCAGCATGGACGGGAAGATGGCCTACACCGATGATCCCCAGGGGCCCCTGGTGGCGGCCAAGAACCTTCTGGATCCGGAAGGGGGACTGTGTGATTTCTGGATTCTCAATGTGCTGAGGGCCTATGCCGACGGCGTGATCATCGGGGCGGGCACCATTGCGGCGGAGCCCAAAATGATCTCCAACTGTTTCGACCCGGAACTGGTGGAATCCCGGATCAGGGATCTGGGGAAAACGTCCGCAGCTCCCATGAACGTGGTGGTCAGTTTTGACGGAACCGACATTCCCCTGGAGCATGGAATTTTTTCCACGGAGGGACTGAAAACCGCCATCGGGACTTCCCCGGAGGGGGGACAGTATCTGAAGGAACATTTCGGGCGGCCCCACCGGCTTTACGGTCCCTGGACCAGTAAGGATCAGGTGGACGTAACGGAACTTTGCCGGGCCATGGAGGAGCGGCCGGAAGAGATTCCGGTGATTCTCACCGGAGAAGGTGCCCGCCCGGACAGCGGAGTTCTTCTTTACGTTCTCAGACAGCTGGGGATTCTGCGGCTGTGCATTGAGTCCCCCAGTTACATGTGGCACCTGATATCCTGTCAGGCCATGGATGAGATGTTTATCAATTACAGTTCGGTGTATGTGGGGGGGCCAATCGCTCCCGGGGGAAGCACCCCGTTTTCAGTGAATGACCATCCCCACAGCAGGATTCTTACTCTGTCAGTGCACCGGAATCAGTTTTTCTTTACCCGGCAGCAGCTGGTATATGGTCTCAAAGAGGACCAGCCAGTCCGGGATGAGCGGACCATGTAGGGAGGGAAAATGGGGAAACTATTTATGATGGATTTTCCTGCGGATCAGGTGAAGATCCGCAGCTGTTTCCGGGATGAAGCACTGCTGGAGGAGATCCGGAACACCTCACCGGACCGGACCACCATTGACAAGATACAGGAAGTGTATGGGGAACTGCTGTTTCCCCCGGCTCCGGAGGACCGGCCCTACACATTCTGCTCTGTGGTGCTCTCCTCGGACGGAAAGATGGCCTTTGCCGACCGCAGTGCCGGTCCCCTGATCGCCCGGGAGAATTATTTTGATCCCTCCGGAGCCCTGGCGGATTTCTGGATGTTAAATGCACTGAGGGTCTATTCCGACGGAATCATTCTGGGGGCCATGACCCTGCAGAACGAGGCTCACAACACCAGCCATGTGTTTGACAGGGAGATGGCAGATCAGAGGGTCCGGCAACTGGGGAAAACGCCGCACCCCATGAATATCGTGGTTTCTTTTGATGCCACGGACATTCCCTTCGACCATATTCTGTTCCAGGTGGACCCGCAGGAAAATCTGCCGGTGGCCGTGGCCACCTCTCCGAAAGGTCTGGAAGAGGTCCGGCGCCGCTGCCGGCGTCCGGTGCTGGCCCTGGGTCCCTTAAATGACGGGGAACCGGTGGATGGGAGAGAACTTCTGGACCGGATGAAACAGGAGCCGGACAGCCTGCCGGTGTTCGTGACCGGGAAGGAAAACCGGCCCGATGCCGGGATGCTCCTGAAGGTGCTGCGCAGTATGGGAATGGAGCGGCTGCTGATCGAATCCCCCAGTTACAACTGGCACCTGATGGAAAACGGCTGGCTGGATGAATTTTTTATCAATTACTCCATGGTGTACGCCGGAGGAACCATAACCCCGGGATCCGGCCGGCCATTTGCCCACAACCGACATCCCCATGCTAGGCTTTTGACCCTGGGCACCCACCAGTCCAGTTTCATGTACACCCGCCAGAAACTGTATTACGGGGTGGAACCCACCACGGACCTGGAAGGGTACCGTTATTAGGGAAGGAGATAACCGATGGAATCAGCAGATCTTCTGATACAGCATGCCACCCTGATCACCATGGATGAAACAAGAAGGATCCTGCCGGACGGCGTTCTGGTGGTGCGGGGGGACCGGATTTTGGCGGTGGGGACCGCTGAAGAAATGGAGGGCCGTTACCAGGCCACTCGGGTAATTGATGCCCGGAACCGGTATGTGTTTCCCGGCTTTGCCAATACCCATTCCCACCTGTTCCAGGGGGCTCTGAAGGGGCTGGGGAGGGACAAGACTCTCTTTGACTGGCTGGACAGTTCAGTCCGGTTTGCCCTGCCGGAGACCGGATACGACGTGATGTATGCCGCAGCCCTGGTGGGCTGCATTGAGAATCTCCGTTCCGGGACCACCACCCTGCTGGATTACCAGTATGCCCACGCCCACGAGGCAGGTCTTGACGATGCGGTGACCCGGGCCATGGAGGAAACCGGGATCCGGGGAATCCTGGGGCGGGCCCACACCGATGTCAGCCGGATGCCGGAAGGCGCCCAGTGCCCCCGTGTGGAGACCGAACAGGACTTCTTCGACGATGTGGACCGGCTGCAGGCCATCTATAAGGACCATAGCCGGATCTCCGTATGCCTGGCCCCGGGGATTATCTGGGACCTGACCGAGGAGGGATACCGCACCTGCCGCCAGTATGCGGACCGTTATGGAATGGTCATCACCATGCACACCCTGGAGACCGAGGATGACAACCGGTATTCCCAGGAAACCTATGGAATGAATACCATGCCGTTTCTGGCCCGGGCGGGAGTTCTTGGACCGGACTTTCTGGCGGTACATTGCGTGGATATGGATGAGGAGGATTTCCGGCTGTTCCGGGAGTATGATATTAAGGTCTCCCACAACCCGATATCCAATATGATTCTGGCCAGTGGGGTGGCTCCGGTGCCCCGGATGCTCCGGGAGGGCCTGACGGTTTCCCTGGCCTCAGACGGATCCGCCTCCAACGATACCCAGGACATGATGGAGGTGCTTAAGACTTCTGCCCTGATCCACAAGTGTCACCTGAGGGATGCCACGGCGGTTCCTGCGGCTACGGCCCTGGAAATGGCCACCCTGGGGGGAGCCCGGGCCACCGGGCTGGAGAAGGAAACAGGCTCCCTCAGTGCCGGTAAGAAGGCGGATTTCTGGATTATGAATCCTCTGACCGCCCGCTGCGTTCCGGTGGCCGATCCGGTATCGGCTGTGGTCTACCATGCCTCTCAGCAGAACGTGGAGACCACTGTGGTGGACGGACGGGTGGTGCTGGACCACGGTAAGATAACCACCGTGGATGAGGAAGCGGCTCTCTGGACCCTCCAGGAGGCGGCTTTCCGCCTGCGGGAAAAGGTGGGACTGGGCAACACCCAGTGGAATCAGCCGGTACAGGTGGGCCCCTTTGTTAAATAAGAGGAGTTTCATTTTTCCGGCTTGTCATTCATGGGAATCAGTAGTAGAATACCTATAGTCGTATATACAAGTGGTACTGGGTATTTCTATACGCTGAGCGGGCAGGACCGGAAGCCGGCAGAGGGCCCGCAGGAAGGAAGGGGTGCGGCAAACGAAAAATCCTCCGTACATTTTTTTCTCAAAAAGAAGGATTTCCATTATGCACAGCGAATTAACAGCGGTGTGCAGTAAAACGTTTTCAGTAAGTGTTGCACAGACTTTTATCCATTTGGGGAGGTAAAGTACTATGAGTATGAAGAAACTGCTGGCACTGGGTCTGGTATTGCTGATGGCCGTATCCGTATTTGCCGGATGCGCACCTGCTGCTGAAGAACCTGCCGGCGAAGAGCCTGCTGGCGAAGAGCCTGCCGGCGAGGAGCCTGCTGAAGAGAAAATGACCGCTGCCCTGCTGACCAGCGGACCGGTCAACGACGGTGGCTGGAACACCTCAGCTTACGACGGACTGCTTCAGCTGGAATCAGAGTATGGCTTTGAAATCAGCTACACCGAGAACGTGAAACAGGAAGATCAGCTGTCCATTATCCGCGACTATGCCAGAAAAGGCTACGATCTGGTAATCGGACACGGCTTCGAGTACGGGGATGCCCTGACAGCTGCTGCCGGAGAGTTTCCGGATGTATACTTCGCCCAGGTGGGTGGAGAAGCCGGCGGAGCCCTGCCGAACCTGACCTCCGGTGTATTCAGAACCGGAGAACTGGGATACGTCCTGGGAAGACTGGCTGCTGAAGTAACTGAAGCCAACAAGATCGGTTTTGTTGGTGCCATGGAGATCCCCACACTGGTGGACGAAGTGGAAACCATCAAGGCAACCGTTGCCAAGTTCAATCCTGAAGCCAGCGTAACCGTAGCTTATACCGGTTCCTGGACCGACATCGCTGCTGGTAAAGAAGCTGCCAAGGCCATGATTTCCCAGGGCGTAGACGTAATGCTGGGAATTGGTGATGCCTGCGACGCCGGCGCCATCCAGGCTGCTGAAGAAGCAGACCGCCATATCTGGTTTGTTGGCTGGTCCGGAGACATGAATTTACTTTCACCCACCATCGTGGCTACTTCCGGAGTACAGTCCGTACCCATGCTGATCAATGACTTCGCTGCTCAGATGATGGCTGGTGAAGAAGGAAGAGCAGGAATCTACGGTATCGAGGAAGGCGCTCAGCCTCTGGGCACCTGGGCTGCTGATTTCCCTGAGGACGTCAAAGCCCTGATCGTGGAAGAGCACGGCAAATTCATCTCCGGTGAGTACACAAGAAACGGAATCATGGAAATGCTGGGAAGAACTCCTGAGGTTAACTACGACAAGTAGAAACCATAATTATTTGGGAAGAAAGCTTCTTTCATCCACTGAAAGAAGCTTTCTTGCCCTCATAGCCTATTTGTGAGGAGGATTTTGAGTTGGGGACTGTATTGAGAATGGAAGGGATCACCAAGATCTTTCCCAAGGTCATCGCCAACCAGGATGTCACCATTGACCTGGAAGAGGGAGAGGTCCATGCGCTTTTGGGAGAAAACGGCGCAGGTAAGTCCACCCTGATGAACTGTCTGTACGGACTGTACCGGCAGGACGAAGGGAAGATTTACGTAAAGGGCGAGGAAGTGGAAATTAATAAGAGTGAGGATGCCATCCGGCTGGGAATCGGAATGGTGCATCAGCACTTCATGCTGGTCCCGGAATTAACCGTTGCGGAAAACATAATTCTGGGGCTGAAATCTGCCCGGGAGCCGTTTCTGAATCTGTCGGCTGCCGAAAAACGGATCCAGGAACTGTCGGATCAGTACAATTTCGGGATTGATCCCAAAGCCAAAGTAAAAACCCTGTCAGTGGGAATGCAGCAGCGGGTG
>JAXGWN010000131.1:0-5597 GCA_040773285.1 Bacillota bacterium | reverse complement strand
CCGGTAATCATGCTGTATATGATGAAGACCATGAATCCAGGGTACCTGGAGGCCCTGTATGGGAGTCCTGCGGGGATTGTTGCCCTGGTAGCGTCCATTGGCTGCATCGGGGTGGCCATCTGGATGGGGAACAAAATATGCGCATCACCCGGATAATGGCGGAAAAACTGCTGAAGGGATCCTTTGGCCGCTGGCATCTGAACAATCTGAGAATTCTGGGCAGGCTGGAGGAGATGGAAAAAGTCCCGGACCGGCTGGAACGGAAACTGAACCGGATGCTGGTGGCAGTCTGTTTTCTTCCGGCTCTGGCCTTCCTGGCAGGAAGCCGGGCCGTGCTTCCTTTGCTTCCAGGGCTGTATCTGGCCTTCCGTGACGAATACCGGACCGGCCGGGCGGCAGCCCGCCGGATGCAGGACTTCCGGATGCAGTTTCCCCGGCTGGTCAGCAACTACCTGATATTTCTGGAGGCCGGTTACCCGGTGGAAACGGCACTACGCCGCAGCTGTGAGACCGGAGAGCCCAATCTGATCAAGGAAACCATCCTGGAGGCTTTCCGGGAAATCGACCACGGAGGAAACCGCTACGATGCATTCGCCGGCGTGGTGTTCCGGGTCCGGGAACCCAATCTCAGCAAGATGCTGTTTCTTACCAACCAGGGAATCCGCCTGGGGGAAGGACAGATGCTCAGGAGCCTTCAGATGCTGGCAGACAGCTGCTGGAAGACCCAGATGGATGAGATGAGGATTCACAGTGAAAAGGCATCCGCAAAAATGGTGTTTCCCATGATGCTGATTTTTCTGGGGATCAGTATCCTGGCCATGGCGCCGGGGCTGATCACAATATTTGGAACAGGAGGGATATAAGATGACCGACAGTCTGAAACGGCTCTGGTCTGATGAACGGGGAGTGGAGACCATTGAGGCGGTAATCCTCATGATTGCCATCATTGCCATTGGCTTTGCCTTCAAGGACACTCTGCTCAACTGGTTCAACGGGCTGATCGGCAATATTGGCCGGGACATCGGCGATCCGGCCTTCAACGTAAATGTGGGTACGTTCCCGGGCAGTTAAGGGCTCGGTGACCCTGGAGGCGGCCCTGCTGTATCCTCTGGTTCTCAGCGTGTGTCTGGCGGTCCTTCTTATGCTGGTGCAACTGTATGGGTTTGCCCAGGGAACGGACCGGATGCTGGGAGCCTTACGGCAGGAAAGCCTGGACTGGGTTCGTGGCGGGGAAGGTCTCTACTGGGATGCCCGGGATTTTCTGGGCCAGGAGGGAACCACCGCAGCGGTGAACCGGCTGGAGGAGCGGATGACGCCCCTGCAGGAGGCCTATGGTCTTCAGGGCCGGGCCGGCTCGGAGCAGCCGCTTCTGTCGGAACCCAGGCTCTGGGGGGAAGTGGAGCGGGTTTTTTTCCGGGCAGGTCCCACGGAGGCGGGTCTCCGGATCCGGATGGAGTCCGCCCGGTTTCTGCCTGCCATGATTCTGCGGCAGATCACATTTCTGGAAAACGATCTGCTGCCGGCCCTGGCTGGCCTTACGGATGACAGTGAGGAGTCCCCCGGCACGGGGAACCCGTCCACGGTCTATATCGTGGATGACAGCGCGAAAGCTCATGATTATCTTAAAGTGTACCATCTGCACAGTGAATGCCAGTACGTCAGGAACAAACAGCCTCAGGTGCTTTCCCGGCAGGAGGCAGTTTCCGGGGGATTCCGGTCCTGCCTGGTCTGTCTGAAAAAAGACCTTTCCCCGCCGTAAGACTGTTGTGATAAAATGAGGGCAGTGAGGTGATGGCTGTGGATTATAAGATTGGCGGGATCGTGGAAATGAAAAAACCCCATCCCTGCGGTACCAACCGCTGGGAGATTCTCAGGGTGGGAATGGATTTCCGGATCCGCTGTCAGGGCTGCGGCCGTCTGGTTCTTCTGCCCAGACGGGATTTTGAAAAGGGCGTCAGGAAAGTTCTCAAAGACTGAGTTGCCATACAATCCGGGCTGTGTTAAAATGATCTGACGGTGATTTAATCATCCTTACTCCGCATCAGCGGGGTCAAAGTCCATAAGGAGGTGAAAACGATGAGAAGTTATGAATGCATCTTCATCATCAACCCGGAATTGGAAGCCGAGGAAATCAGCGCTGTGGTGGAAAAATACAGCAGCCTGGTGACCACAAACGGTGGAGAAATTACCAAGGTTGATGAATGGGGAAGACGCAGACTGGCTTACGAAATCCAGAAGCGGCGTGATGGCTATTATGTTCTGATGGAATATAAGGGCGCTGCGGATTTTGTTGCTGAACTGGAACGGGTCATGCTGATCGATGAGAACATCATGAAGTTCCTGGTTACCAGAAAAGAAGAAGTTAAAGAAGCAGTTGCGGAAACCGAAACAGCTGCAGAATAGAAGAAGGGGTGCTTGCTTTGTTCAATAAAGTTGTATTTGTCGGCCGTCTGACCAGAGATCCCGAGTTGCGGTATACCGCCAATGGAACTCCGGTGGCCAATTTCACACTGGCAGTGGACCGGGGGATCAAGCGGGAAGGTCAGCCTTCAGCGGATTTTTTCCGGGTGTCGGTATGGGGAAAGCAGGCAGAACACTGTGCAAACTACCTGGCCAAGGGCCGTATGGTCGCATTGGACGGGAGAATCGAGATCAACACCTACACCAAGGACGGACAGGAGCGCACCAGCGTGGATGTGACTGCCAATGATGTCCGTTTCCTGAGCAGCGGCGGGGATAAAAATGATGCCCCGGCCCAGAGTTCCGGTGGGGGACAGACCGGCGGACAGGATTCCTACAGCGATCTGTCCGATGACGATCTTCCGTTCTGATCAATAAGGAGGAATAATCATGAAGCGCGAGCGCAAAAGAGGCCGCAGAAAAGTGTGCCAGTTCTGCGTGGATAAGGCTGAGTTCATCGATTACAAAGACGTGAACAAGCTGAGAAAGTACATTACCGAGCGGGGCAAAATTTTGCCCAGACGCATCACCGGGAACTGTGCTGCCCACCAGAGACTGCTCACTGTGGCGATCAAGAGAGCCAGACACATTGCTCTTATGCCGTTTACAACACAGGAATAACCTATGGGAGACCACGGCAGGTGGTCTCTCTTTTTTTCTCCGGCGGCAGGGTGTACAATAACTATATGCGGAATTCACAGACATCGGGAAACGGGGGAGATCGGATGAGCGACATACAGGAAAGACCGGGGACGTCCCGGGTGGCCCGTACGGCCATATTTGCCGCTCTGGCAGCAGTACTGGGGCTGGCGGGTATCTATATTCCTCCTCTGTCCGTGCTGACCAGTTTTCTCTGGCTGCTGCCTCTTATTGTCATCACCCTGAAGGAGGGCCTGCGGGGCGGACTTCTGTCCCTGACTGCAGCAGCCGTGCTTATTGGGCTGGTGGCATCTCCTCTGCCGGCCCTGTTTCTGACGTTGGAGTATGGCGGTCTGGCCCTTGTCTACGGTATGGCCTTCCGCAGGGGGTATCCCCTGCACCGGGTGCTGGTGGCCGGAGTGGCGGTGGCGGTTGCCGGGACGATACTGGTGTTTCTCCTTTCCATGGCGGTCACCGGTGTGGGCTTCGGAGAAATTACCAGGCAACTGGATGACATGTCCCGCTGGACCATGGATGTATATGAGCAGACCGGCCTGACCGATCTGATGGTGGAGAGGGGAATCAGCCGGGAGGAACTGGCAGACATGGTGGATTCCATGGCGGCTCTTGCCATAAGCATTCTGCCGGGAATTGTGCTGATTGGGTCGGTTTTCACCGCCCTTATGGCCCTGCTGATCAGCCGGGCCATTCTGGAGAGGCTTAAGATACCGGTACCGGAAAAACTGCCCCCCTTTTCCCGCTGGCGTCTGGACTGGCGTCTGATCTGGGGGTTCATGCTGGGGCTGGTCCTGATTCTGGCCGGGGGCAGTCTGGAACTGGAGCTGGTCAGTATAGCCGGGAGGAACCTGGTGACGGTATTCGCCTTTATCTTCGGAGTGGCCGGATTCAGCATTATGGTCTATTTCTGGCAGAAGGCACCCAGGGGAATCGTAAGAATCCTGATGCTGGTGATCGGTGTGGCTTATTTCCAGATCACCCTGTATCTGCTGGTCTTCACCGGAATGTTTGATCTGTTCTTCGACTACCGAAGGCGGTATGAAAATATAGGAGGGAAGTCTGATGGAAGTAATTCTTAGCAGTGATGTAAAGGGAGTAGGAAAGAAAGGCGACGTAGTGAAGGTTTCGGACGGTTACGGAAGAAACTATCTTCTGCCCCGGGGCCTGGCCAAGGAGGCCACAGCCGGCAACGTCCGCCAGGTGGAGGTTCAGAAGGAAAAAGTGAGGCAGCAGAAGGAAACCGAACTGGTTGAGGCCCGGATGAAAGCCCAGCTTCTGGAGGGAAAACACCTGGTGTACGTCACCAAAGCCGGTGATAACGGACGGCTGTTCGGCGCCATCACCAACAAGGATCTGGCCGCTTCCATCGAGAGGGAATTCGGGCTGGACATCGATAAAAAGAAGATTGAGATGAAGGATACCATCAAGGCTATTGGGGAATATGAGGTGCGGGTAAAATTGTACCCCAACGTTTCAGCAGCCCTTAAGGTCCTTGTGAAGCCTGAGGAATAGGAGCTGGTGAAAGTGATTGACCGGATACCCCCACACAATCTGGATGCTGAACAGGCCCTGCTGGGCTCCCTGATGCTGGAGAAGTCTGCCCTGGATGAGGTAATCGATGCCATCCGGCCGGACAGTTTTTATCAGGAGCGGCACAGCATTATTTTTGAGGCCATTGTTCAGTTGAACGCCCAGTATATGCCGGTGGATATGATCACCCTCACCAATGAACTGAAAAAAGGAGAGCGTCTGGATAAAGTGGGGGGCGTTTCCTATCTGGCCTTCCTGTCAACGGTGGTGCCGACGGCAGCCAATGCCCGATACTACGCCGGGATTGTGGAGGAAAAGGCAATCCTCCGGGATCTTATCTCCACATCGGCCAGCATAACCGGGAAGGCCTTTGACGGTGAGGCTGAAGTGGACTTTCTGCTGGATGAGTCCGAGCGGATGATTCTTGATGTGGCGGAAAAAAGACAGCGTAAGGGATTTGTAGCCATCGGGGATGCCATGCATGAGGCCATTGACCAGATATCCCTTATGGCCCAGCAGGACAGCGACGTGACCGGTATCCCCACCTTCCGGGATCTGGACCGGCTGCTTTTGGGACTCCATGGCAGTGACATGATCATTGTGGCCGCCCGGCCGGGGATGGGAAAAACCTCGTTTTGTCTCAATGTGGCCCTGCGGGCTGCCCGTTCCGGCTATCCGGTGGCCATTTTCAGCCTGGAGATGTCAGCGGACCAGCTGGTGACCCGGATGCTTTCTTCGGAGGCCATGCTGGACCAGCAGAAGCTCCGGTCCGGAAAGATCGGCATGGAGGAGATCGAGCGGCTCAGCAAGACCGCCAATGATCTGGCGGGCCTGCCTGTATTTATCGATGATACACCGGGAATCAGCGCCATGGAGATCCGGGGTAAGGCCCGGAGGCTCAAGGCAGAAAAGGGTCTGGGACTGGTGATCGTGGATTATCTCCAGCTGAT
>JAXGWN010000130.1:0-5664 GCA_040773285.1 Bacillota bacterium | reverse complement strand
GGAAGGGGCAGTGGTGCTCCCGGCCAGGTATTTTACAGAGATCGTCCGTAAACTGCCGGCTATGGAAATAACCGTGGAGGAGGCCGACAATGGTCAGGTGAGAATCTCCTACGGAAAATCTGAGATTCTTCTCAACGCCTACGATGCAGATGAGTTTCCGGCCCTGCAGGATTTCCGGGATGATGTGTCTTTTGAAATAAGCCAGAGCCGCCTTACATCGGCTATACGGAACGTATCTATTGCTGCTTCGGTGGATTATTCCAGACCCATCTTCACCGGCATCCTGCTGGAAATGGTGGATGGGAAGCTGCTGAAGATGGTGGCCACCGATACTCACCGCCTGGCCTACTGTGAAGTGCAGGTGGATGCCGCCACGGTGGAGGATTCCCTTTCTCTCATTGTTCCCAGCCGTTCCCTGAATGAACTGGGAAGGATATTTTCTCCTGAAGAGGAGGCCATGGTCAGAATCGTGGTGGATGAGACTAAGATCCTTTTTGAAACCGAGAACATAAGAATTACCTCCCGTCTGATCGAAGGAAAGTTTGGGAACTACCGTCAGGTGATTCCGGAGTCCTGGAACACCAGGGTAAGAATGTTGAGAAAACCATTCTATGATGCCCTGGACCGGGCCAGTCTCCTTTCCAGGGATGATCTGTCCAAGAAAAAACTCAATACCGTCAAAATGGTGATCGATGAGGGGGCCATGGAAATTTCCTCCAAATCCGCCCAGATTGGGGAACTGGAGGAAAAGGTACCGGTTCATCTGGAAGGGGAACGCCTGGAAATAGGTTTTAATTCCCGGTATCTTCTGGATGTTCTCAGAGTAATGGATCAGGAGGAGATTGTGCTTGATCTTACCTCTCCCTTAAGCCCGGGAATCATCCGCCCTCTTGAAGAAAACAACAATACCCTGTTCCTGGTTCTTCCCATCCGTCTGGGCTGATACCATGAAAACTGTGGAGATACACAGCGGGTTTATCCGGCTGGATCAGTTTCTTAAATGGGCAGATGTGGTCAGTGCCGGGGGAGAGGCCAAGATCCGGATCACCGGCGGAGAAGTTAAGGTGAACGGGGAAACCGTGACCGCCCGGGGAAAAAAACTGTATTCCGGTGATCAGGTGGAGGTACAGGGTTATCCGGATATACTGCAGGTGCAGGGGAAAGAGGATGCCCGGCAGTCATGAAGCTGAACAGGATTTATCTGCAGAACTATGGGAATTATGAAAGACAGGATCTGCTTCCGGATCCAGAACTGAATATTTTTACGGGAAACAATGCCCAGGGGAAAAGCAATCTGCTGGATGCAATCTATTATCTCAGCAGAGGTGCCTCCGGGCGTTTTTCCCGTGACCGGGACATTATCCGTTGGGGTGGGGATTTTTTCAGGATCACCGCTCTTCTGGAATCCGAAGGCCTGGAACAGAAGGTTTCCATAACCTACGGAAAAGGCCGCAAGGATATCCGGGTGGACGGAAATACGGTGGAGAATTTCGCCTCCCTGGCCGGAGTTTTCCGCACAGTCCTGTTTTCTCCGGATGATCTCTTCCTGGTGAAGGGAGGTCCGGAGTACCGGCGGACTTTTCTGGATCACGAACTGATCCAGACAGGATCCGGTTACGAGCGGGAACTGCAGAACTACCGGAGGATACTGAACCACAGAAATGCTCTTTTGAAACTGCTCCGGGAAAATCAGGGAAAAATGGATCTTCTGGAGGTCTATGACCGGCAGCTGGCCGTAAGCGGCAGCAGACTGATCCGGATACGGTTGAGTATGCTGGAAAAACTGGATCCGCTGGCCCGGACAATCCACAGCCGGCTCACCAACGGGGAGGAACGGCTGGAAGTTAAGTATCAGTGTGCAGCCTGCGGACAGCAGGATAGGCCCAAGGCCCCTTCCGAAGAAGACTTTCTGGAGATTCTGGCGGAGACCCGGGATGACGATATCCGCCGGGGCAGTACCGGCTGCGGGCCCCACCGGGACGATCTTCTGCTGGAGGTCAATGGAATTGACATCCGTACCTTTGGGTCCCAGGGACAGTGCCGCACCACCGCCCTTAGCCTGAAGATGGCTGAACTGGAGTATCTGAAGGGGGAAACCGGTGAATATCCGGTTCTTCTTCTGGACGATGTTCTATCGGAACTGGATCTTCAGAGAAGGACCAGTCTGCTGGATACAGTCAGGCAGTCCATCCAGACCTTTATTACCGGAACAGGAACCGATCTTCTGGGGGATACTCTGCTTGATAAGGCCAGGGTTTTCACTATACAGAACGGCAGAATTCATACAGAAAGCTCCTGAGAGATCAGAAGCTTTTTGTTTTTTTACGGGCGGCCGTTGTTATGGTATAATTTATAGGATTGAACAGCAAAAGAAGGAACAGAAAAGGGGTACAAAGATGATGGATGATAAAAAGAGCGTACACCAGTCTTACGACGCCAGTCAGATCCAGGTGCTGGAGGGACTGGAGGCGGTGAGAAAAAGACCGGGGATGTATATTGGGACCACCAGCATCCGGGGTCTCCATCATCTGGTGTATGAGATTGTGGACAACAGCATCGACGAGGCCCTGGCAGGTTACTGCAGTAAGATCGAAGTGGTGATCAGCAAGGATAATATCATCACAGTAACCGATAATGGCCGGGGAATACCGGTGGATATACACCCGAAGATGAAAAAACCTGCGGTGGAAGTGGCCCTGACCGTTCTTCACGCCGGAGGAAAATTTGGCGGAGGCGGATATAAGGTCTCCGGAGGCCTGCACGGGGTGGGCATGAGCGTGGTGAATGCCCTGTCCGAATGGCTGGAAGTCCGGGTAAGACGGGATGGAAAAGTATACTTCCAGTCCTTCTCCCGGGGAAAGACCACCTCCGAGCTGAAGGTGATCGACAAGGCCAAAGGAACCGGAACGGAACTGAGCTTCAAGGCGGATCCGGAAATTTTTGAAACTCTGGAATATGAATTTGAAACCCTGTCCCACCGGCTGAGGGAACTGTCCTACCTGAACCGGGGACTGAAGATTATCATCCACGACCAGCGTGACGGCCGACGGGAAGAGTTTCAGCACGACGGGGGAGTCGTGGATTTCGTCAGACACCTGAATAAAAACAAGGATGTTCTCCACAACAGGCCCATCTATATGCACGAGGAAAAAAGCGATGTGGATGTGGAAGTGGCCATGCAGTACCACGATGGCTACATCGAGAACATTCTGTCCTATGCCAATAATATCCCCACCACTGAAGGGGGCATGCACGAGATCGGTTTCAAAAGCGCCCTTACCCGGGTGGTAAACGATTATGGCAAGAAAAAGGGCCTCGTTAAGGATGACAAAATAAAACTGACCGGAGAGGATATCCGGGAGGGGCTTACCTGTGTTATCAGTGTGAAAGTAAAAAACCCCCAGTTTGAGGGACAGACCAAGACGAAACTGGGAAACAGTGAGGTCAAGGGGATTGTGGAAAGCGTGCTGGGGGAAAGTCTGGCGGTTTTCCTGGAGGAGAATCCCTCGGTGGGGAAAAAAGTCGTGGACAAGGCCATCACGGCATCCCGGGCCAGGGACGCCGCCAGAAAGGCCCGGGAACTGACCCGCCGGAAAAATGCCCTGGAGATTTCCAGTCTGCCGGGAAAACTGGCGGACTGCTCCATAAAGGATCCCTCCATGTGCGAACTGTATATCGTGGAGGGGGATTCTGCCGGCGGTTCCGCCAAGCAGGGCCGGGACCGGAGTTTTCAGGCCATCCTTCCACTGAAGGGTAAGATCATCAACGTGGAGAAGGCCCGGATGGACCGGATCCTCAACAACGATGAGATCCGTACTATGATCACCGCCCTGGGAACCGGAATCGGTGAGGATTTCAATATCGAGAAGGTCCGTTATTTCAAAACCATCATCATGACCGATGCCGACGTGGACGGTGCCCATATCCGGACCCTGCTGCTGACATTTTTCTACCGTTACATGAGGCCTCTGGTGGAGCAGGGATACGTATATATTGCCCAGCCCCCCCTGTTCAAACTGAAAAAAGGGAAAAATGAGGTATATGTGTATTCGGAGCGGGAACTGGACAGGGCCATGGAGGATCTGGGCCGTGAAGGAGTCAGCATCCAGCGGTATAAGGGTCTTGGAGAGATGAACCCGGAACAGCTGTGGGATACCACCATGGATCCCGGAACCCGAACCCTGATGCAGGTATCCCTGGACGATGCTCTGGCAGCGGATGAAATCTTCACCATCCTGATGGGTGACAAGGTGGAGCCACGGAAACAGTTTATTCAGGACAATGCCGGCAACGTCAAATTCCTGGACATCTGATCAGGCCCCGGACCCGGGAGTATTCTATGAATTTATTTTACGCAGACAGCATCAGCAAACACTTTGGAGTTAAGCCCGTTCTGGAGGAAGTCAGCCTGGGCATGGAAGATGGTCAGAAGGCTGCCCTGGTGGGAATCAACGGCAGTGGGAAGACGACTCTTCTGAAGATTCTGGCCGGAGAACTGGAACCGGACAGCGGGACCGTAGTGTACAATCAGCGGTTCCGGGTGGAGTATCTGGCTCAGGATCCGGAATATGACCGGAACAATACCGTGCTGCAGGAAATTTTTTCCGGCAGCACCCCGGAACTGGACAGAATCCGGGCCTACGAGGATGCCCTGGAGGCGCTGGAGGAAAACCCGGAAGATCCGGGTCTTCAAAAGAGGCTCCACCGGCAGACCCTGGAAATGGAAACCCATCAGCTGTGGAATCTGGAAAGTGAGGCCAAATCCGTTCTTACGAAACTGGGAATCACCGGATACCACCGTACCATGGGTACCCTTTCGGGAGGGGAGAGAAGAAGGGTCTTTCTGGCCAGAACACTGATCCGGCCGGCCGATTTTCTGATTCTTGATGAGCCCACCAACCATCTGGACAGTGAAACCATTGACTGGCTGGAGCAGCTGCTGGCCTCCCGCAATACGGCCCTGCTGCTGGTGACCCATGACCGGTATTTTCTGGACCGGACGGTGCAGGTGATTTTTGAACTGACCCCGGAAGGGATCGTCCGCTACCCGGGAAACTTCAGCCTGTATCTGGAGATGCGCCAGGAGCGGCTCATGGCCGACCGGACCCGGGAGGAAAAACACCGGGCCCTGTACCGTCAGGAGCTGGACTGGATGCGCAGTGGTGTGAAGGCAAGAGGCACCAGACAGAAAGCCCGGATGGAGCGTTTTGAACGTCTGGAGGCCGGTCTTTCGGGACGCTCCGACAGAAAACTGGATATGATGTTCCGCAGTTCCAGGCTGGGTAAGAGCACCCTGGAGCTGGAAAATATTACCAAAGGGTATGGGGAACAGACTCTGATCCGGCCTTTCTCCTATGTGTTTTCCCGGCATGACCGGATCGGCATCGTAGGAAAAAACGGGACCGGTAAAACCACGTTTCTCAATCTGCTGGCCGGGGAGGATATACCGGATTCCGGCCGCATGGAACGGGGGGAAACCCTGAACATCGGATATTTCCGGCAGGAAAGCGGGGATATGGATCCGGAACAGACCCTTCTTGGATATCTGGAGGAAGCCCATGGAGTAATCCGGGACGGGTCGGGAAATCCGGTGACAGCAGCCCAGCTGCTGGAGAAGTTTCTTTTCCCCAGGAACCGGCACCGGCAGAAAATTGGGACTCTCAG
>JAXGWN010000129.1:0-5665 GCA_040773285.1 Bacillota bacterium | reverse complement strand
CGGAAAGCCCCCGGGAAGCAGCAGAATCAGAGCAAAGCTCCGGGACCGGTGGCCTTTCTCAAAGGATACGTATACAAGGAGACTCATATGAAAGATACTCAGGTGGATGTCCAGAAAGATATAAGAACTCCCGTCAGTAACATCGTGCTGCTGGAGACCTTATCCCGCCTGGTCAGTCAGGCAGAGGAAATGCAGGGAGAAAAATTATTTCCCGGTAACGGGCATCTGCTTAATATCATGAAGCGGCTCCATGAAAACTCCGATGAGACCCTGTATCATTCCTACCGGGTCAGGCGACTGGCAGTCTGCACAGCCCGGAGGCTGTCCCTGCCGGACCGGCAGATCCGGACAATCGGGATGGCGGCTCTGCTCCATGATATCGGGAAAGTCAATATTTCCGGGGAAATCCTACACAAACCGGGGAAACTGTCCCGGCAGGAGTTTGATATTGTAAAAGGCCACTGCCTGTATGGATCGGCCATTGTCCGTCAGTCCGACCAGGAGGAGGATGTGGCTGTACTGATCCGTTATCATCATGAGCGGTGGGATGGGTCCGGATATCCGGATCGCCTGAGAAGCACAGATATTCCCATGGGATCCAGAATCATTGCCCTTGCAGATTCCTTTGATGTGATGACAAATGGCAGTGACTATTCCCGGAGACTCAGCAGACAGGAAGCTCTGCATGAGATACTGGTCTGCTCCGGTGCCCAGTTTGATCCTGCCCTGGTTCCGGTATTTCTCCGGGCAGCCGGGTACCCGGACAGTCCGGGCCTGCGCAGTATTGCGCGGCGGAGCATTGCCGGTGCCGGGACGGCCGTTCAGGAATAAGATGACACTGCCGGGCTGCCCTTTCCAGAGGGTGGTCCGGCAACTTTATTTGATTTCAACGAAGGGACTGGGGGACTGCCCGGTAATGGAGAAAACCGGGCACTCCCCGGTATTTTATGTTAATATAAAATAATAGAAATACGGACATGAAACGGTGGATTCAGCGCCGGAGGAGGGCATCTGTGAATATCGTTCTGGTGGAACCGGAGATTCCGGGAAATACGGGCAGCATTGCCCGCAACTGTGCCGCCACAGGCACCCGCCTGCACCTGGTGCGGCCCCTGGGATTTTCCGTGGAGGACAAATATCTGAAACGGGCGGGTCTGGATTACTGGCCCCTGGTGGACATCGCCTATTACGACAGTTTCCGGGAAGTTCAGGAGAGGTTTCCGGAGGGCAGGTTCCATTACCTGACCACAAAAGCGGAACAATGCTACCATGAGGTTTTCTTCGGGCCGGAGGATTTTCTGGTGTTCGGCCGGGAGACCCGGGGTCTGCCGGAGGAACTGCTGGCGGCCAACCGGGAGCACTGTCTGCGGATCCCCATGAGGGACCTGCCGGAGGCCAGGAGTCTGAATCTCAGCAATGCGGTTTCCATTATATTATATGAAGCCCTGCGGCAGAATGGATTTGCGGGGCTCCGTTAGGAGGAATTGTATGCGGCGAATCGGAGTGATCTCGGATACCCACATCCCCTTCCGGGGCACCCATCTGCCGCCCCGGGTTTTTGAACTGTTTGACGGGGTGGACCTGATCGTCCACTGTGGGGACATAAACCAGATTCAGGTGCTGAAGGAACTGGAACTGCTGGCTCCTGTGCGGGCAGTGACCGGAAATACCGATCCCTATGAGGTGGCCATTACGCTGCCACCCAAACAGATTTTCACCATGGAGGGTTTTCGGATCGGAGTGTTTCACGGACACGGCCTGGGAACTCCCAGGAACAATGCCAGACGGCATCTGGACGATGCCCGCTGCCATGTGGTCCTGTATGGACACAGCCACTGACCGGAGAACCATCTGGATCAGGGGGTTCTCTATCTGAATCCCGGAAGCGCCACCAATCCCCGCTGCTCGCCTGAGGGAACGGTGGGAATCCTGGAGCTGACCGACCGGGTGACCGGACGGATCCTATCACTGGAGGAGGACTAAGACTATGAACAGACCATTGGTGGCCACCGGAATCACTCTGGTGATCGTGGGGATTTTTGCCCTGCTGGGGGCGTCCGGCGTACTGGGTGTGACCATGCAGATGATGTGGCCATTTTCCATTCTGGTGCCCGGCCTGTATTTTGAAATCGGGTTTTTCCTGAAACGGGGAAAACTGGACGGGGATGTCCTGATTCCTGCCGCCATGATGATCGTATATGCCGTGCTGTTTCTGGCTTCTGCCTGGGGTGGACGGGACCTGATCTTCGTGGCCTGGCCGGTCTTTCCCCTGGGGGCGGCCCTGGGCTTTCTGCAGGCCTATTATTTCGGAAACAAGAACATTCTCTACCTGATCACCGGCCAGGCCCTGGGAATCTTTTCCCTGCTGGGACTGATTTTCGTGGCCGCAGGACTGTCCACCGACGGGGTGGTATTCCCCATACTGGTGGTGGTGCTGGGGATCCTGGCCATTGTACAGGCAGTTTACAGAAAACAGGAGTAAAAGATGAGTCTGTCCCAGTTTGTCCATCTCCACAACCATACCGGTTACAGCCTGCTGGACGGGTCCGCCCGGATCAGTGATCTGGTGGACCGGGCGGCAGAGCTGGGCATGGACTCCCTGGCCATTACGGATCACGGGACCCTGTTCGGGCTGGTGGAATTCTACAAGGCCTGCCGGAGCCGGGATATCCGGCCCATACTGGGCTGTGAGGTTTACGTGGCCCGGGATTCCCGGTTTGACCGCCGTCCCAGAGTGGATGAGGAACGGCATCACCTGATCCTGCTGGCCAAAAATGAGACCGGCTACCGGAATCTTCTGAAACTGGTCAGTGCCGGCTGTACGGAAGGTTTCTATTATAAGCCCCGGATTGACTTTGAACTGCTGACCCGGCACCATGAGGGGCTGGTGGCCACCAGTGCCTGCATCGCCGGACAGATCCCCGGCCAGATCCTGAAAGGGGATCTGGAGGGGGCCCGGGCTACGGCCACTGCCTACCGGGACCTGTTTGGCGGGGATTTTTATCTGGAACTGCAGGATCACGGGCTCCGGGAGGAAAAAGAGGCCAACCAGCACCTGATCCGTCTGGGCCGGGAACTGGGGATCGGGCTGGTCTGCGCCAACGACGTTCACTATGTGGAAAAGAAGGATGCGGCCAGTCACGACGCACTGCTTTGCATCCAGACCGGCCGGGTTCTGTCTGATGAGGACCGGATGCGGTTTCCCGCCCCGGAGTTCTATCTGAAGTCGCCGGAGGAAATGGGGGCTCTTTTTTCCCATGTTCCGGAAGCCCTGGCCAACACCGTGGAAATCGCCCGGAAGTGCGATGTGAACCTGGAGACAGGAAAAATGTACCTTCCCCGGTACCAGGTGCCGGAGGGGCACACCCTGAACAGTTATCTCAGGCATCTGTGCTATGAGGGGCTGACCCGGCGGAAGGGCACCCTGACGGAAGAGATGAAAACCCGGCTGGACTTTGAACTGTCGGTGATTGAGAAAATGGATTACCCCGGATATTTCCTGATCGTCTGGGACATGATCCGGTTTGCCCGGCAGGAGGGAATCTATGTGGGTCCAGGCAGGGGATCCGCAGCCGGGTCCCTGGTGGCCTACGCTCTTTCCATCACGGACATTGATCCTCTGGAATACAACCTGCTGTTTGAGCGGTTTCTCAATCCGGAACGGGTCACCATGCCGGATATTGATACCGATTTCTGCTTTGAGCGCCGGGGGGAGGTCATCGAGTATCTCACCCGTACCTACGGCTGTGACCATGTGGCCCAGATTGTAACCTTCGGGACCCTGTCGGCCCGTTCCGCCATCCGGGACGTGGGCCGGGTCATGGAAGTGCCCCTGCCGGAGGTGGACCGGATCGCCAAGATGGTGCCCGGGGACCTGAACATCACCCTGGAGCGGGCCCTGTCCACCAGCCCTGAGCTGCGGGCCCGGTATGAGGAAAGTGAGACGGTCCGTCAGCTGATCGATACAGCCCGGGCCATTGAGGGACTGCCCCGGCACACTTCCACCCACGCCGCCGGCGTGGTGATCGCCCCGGGAAGCATCGAGGAATATCTGCCGGTGATGCTGGGCCAGGACGACGCCATCACCACCCAGTACACCATGGGAGCGGTGGAGGAGATTGGCCTTCTGAAGATGGACCTGCTGGGTCTTCGGACCCTTACGGTGATCGGGAAGGCGCTGGACCATATTGAGAAAAACACCGGGGTCCGGGTGGACCTGGACACGGTGAGCCTCACCGACCCGGAAACCTACGGACTTCTGTCCCGGGGGGATACCGCCGGAGTCTTTCAGCTGGAGAGCGCCGGAATGCAGGGGATCCTAAGGAACCTGCGGCCGGAGAATCTGGAGGACGTCATTGCCCTGGTGGCCCTGTACCGCCCCGGCCCCCTGGGCAGTGGCATGGTGGAGGACTTTATTGCCAGCAAACATGGCCAGAAGAAGGCCCGGTATCTGCATCCGGCCCTGGAGCCGATTCTCAGGGACACCTATGGGGTGATCCTGTACCAGGAGCAGGTAATGCGGATCAGCAGTGATCTGGCCGGATTCACCCTGGGGGAGGCGGATCTTCTCCGCCGGGCCATGGGGAAGAAGAAAAAGGAAATCATCGAGGAGCAGAAGGCCGCCTTTATCCGGGGGGCCACCGGCCGGGGCGTGGAGACAAAGACCGCAGAGGCCATCTCCGAACTGATGGCCCATTTCGCCGGCTATGGATTCAACAAGTCCCATTCGGCAGCCTATGGGCTGATCGCCTTCCGGACCGCCTGGCTGAAGGCCCATTATCCGGCGGAGTTCATGGCGGCCATGCTGACCAGCGTCATGGGCTTTACCGACAAGGTGACCCAGTACATCGAGGAGTGCCGGAAGATGGGGCTGAAGGTCCTTCCTCCGGACATCAATGAGTCCCTGGACGACTTCACCCCCCTGAAGGGAGCCATCCGGTTCGGTCTGGGGGCGGTCCGCAATGTGGGCCACGGGGCCATCCGGGCCATCGTGGAGGCCCGGGAGGCCGGAGGAAAATTCCTGGACCTGGACGATTTTTGTGAACGGGTGGACCTGCATCAGGTGAACCGCCGTGTGGTGGAGAGCCTCATCTATGGGGGAGCCCTGGACTGTCTGGGACACCGCCGCAGCCAGATGCTGGCGGTGCTGGATCTGGCCATGGAAAAAGGGGTGCGCCGGCAGCAGGAACGGGATACCGGACAGGTTTCCCTGTTTGACGTGGGGGAACTGAGCGTGGACACCCATACGGAAATGCCGGATCTGAAGGAGTTCCCCCAGGCGGAGATCCTGGAGATGGAAAAGACTTATCTGGGATTCTATGTAAGTGGGCACCCCCTGGACAGTTACCGGGTCCAGCTGAGTGCCAGAGGCCTTACCCCCCTGGCAGCTCTTAGGGAAAAACCCGATGGCCAGGTGGTGGCTGTAGGGGGGCTGGTGAGCCGGCTGAAGAAGTCGGTAACCCGGAAAAACGAAATGATGGCCTATCTGGGACTGGAGGATCTGTCCGGAGAGGTGGAGGTCCTGGTCTTTCCCCGGCTGTACCGGGAGGTGGCCGACCGGCTGGAAAAGGACCAGGTGGTTCTGATCCGGGGCCGGCTGAACACCGGGGAGGAAGAACCCAAAATCTTTGCCGAAAAGGTGCTGTTTGATCTGGAGGTCCTCAAT
>JAXGWN010000128.1:0-5709 GCA_040773285.1 Bacillota bacterium | reverse complement strand
GAGCCAGCCGGGCATGGGGCGTTCAAACTCTCCCCGGCTCATGGACTCCAGATGAAGTCCCACTTCCCCGGTGGCCAGAACGGCCCGGCGGGCTCCCCGGTAGAGAAGTCCCCCCACCAGTAAAAAGGCCACCAGGGCCACCACCAGTACCAGCAGAACCGTACGGCTCACCGTCCGGTATACTTCGTCCATGGAAAGCCCCAGAACCAGGCCTCCCACCACCTGATCTCCCAGGCGGATGGGTGAGGCAATTTCATATACATCCCGGCCGGAAGCCTCATGGTACCACTGGCTGGCATCCGGAACTCCGCGGATCACCCCTTCGTAGGCTTCGTCTCCGGAATAGTCTTCCCCCACGTCCGCCGGCTCGGAATCGGCCACAGCCAGGAGTTCCCGGTCAAAGACCAGGGCATAGACCACCGTCTCCTCACCGGATACGTCCTCCACCAGTTCCTGGAAGGGCTCTGGATTGCCGGTGGGATCCCCGTACAGATCCGGATCCGCCCCGATCCGTTTCAGCACCTGGCCTGCCATAACCAGCCCGTCGTCTTTCATCTGCCCAAGAAGGCTTTCCCGGGCCAGCCAGGCAGAAATGCCGCCCACCAGCCCCAGGGCCAGCAGCAGGAAAATCAGGGGATAAACGACCAGTCTGGTCTGAATGGAATGTCGGTTCATGCAACCTCCGGGAACATTTTCTTACCATTGTACAGGAAGAATCCTCTCCTCACTATCCCCGTTTTTTGCGGCGCTCCCGGAGCATTCTTCTGCCCTGGATCAGCAGGGTGGGCAGAAGGGCTCCCAGGAATATCATCGCAAGCTGTCCGGGGGACAACGGCACCACCCCGAACAGACGGTGAAGTCCAGGAACGGTCAGCACCAGGGTCAGAAGCGCAGTCCCTGCCCCAAAGGCATAAAGACTGAAGGGATTGGAGGTAAGGCCCAGATCCGCCAGAGAACGTCTGCCCCGGCAGTTAAACCCATGATAGAGTCTGGCCATGGCCAGGGTGGCAAAGGCCATGGTCCTCGCCGCCGCCGGGCTGGTCCCCAGTCCTGCCAGAAAGGCCACGGCGGTGGGAACTGCCAGCAGAATTCCCTGCAGCAGCACCGACTGCCTGCTTTCCCGGTTCAGAATTTCCTCCCGGGGATCCCGGGGTTTTTGTTCCAGCAGATCTTTTCCCGGCTTTTCCATCCCGATGGCAATAGCCGGCAGGGAATCCGTCAGAAGATTGATAAACAGCAGGTGTACCGGAAGGAAAGGAACTGGCAGACCGGCCAGGGAGGTCCACAGCACCACCAGAATTCCGGAGGTGTTTCCGGACAGCAGAAACCGGATGGAATTTCGGATGTTGGCAAAAATGTTCCGTCCGTTGACCACAGCCTTCACGATGGTGGCAAAGTTGTCATCGGTAAGGATCATGGAGGCGGCGTCCCGGGACACAGCGGTTCCGGTGATCCCCATGGCAATTCCGATGTCCGCCTTTTTCAGGGCGGGGGCATCGTTGACTCCGTCCCCAGTCATGGCCACCACGTTCCCCCTGTTCTGCCAGGCCTCCACAATCCGGATCTTATGCTCCGGGGAGACCCGGGCATATACAGAGACCTGTCCGATGATGTCCTCCAGTTCCTCCCGGCTCATGGCCTCCAGTTCCGGTCCCTCCAGGGCCCGGTCCCCCTCTTCCCAGATACCGATCATCCGGGCGATGCTGACCGCTGTGACCCGGTGATCCCCGGTGATCATGACCGGACGGATGCCGGCTCTGCGGCAGTCGGCCACAGCCCTGGCGGATTCCGGCCGGGGAGGATCCATCATGGCAATAAGCCCGATGAACGTGTATCCGGTCTCATCCTCGGTACTCAGTTGCCGCACAGATTCAATTTCCCGGTACACAAATCCCAGAACCCGGAGCCCTTCCCGGGACATGGACAGTACAGCTTCTCCGATATGATCCCGGTCCTCTTCCGTAATTTTTTTCACTCCATCGGAATAGTGAACGGAATCCACCCGCTCCATCACCACATCGATGGCTCCCTTGGTGAGAAGATAGAAACGACCGTCGATTTCATGGAGGGTGCTCATCAGCTTGCGGTCCGAGTCAAAGGGAATCTCCCCGATCCGGTCCAGCCGGTCCCGGATCTCATTTTCGTCCAGATTTCTGCTGCGGGAAAAGTCCACCAGGGCAATTTCCGTGGGATCTCCCAGTGAGGCGGTGGCATCGTTACACAGAACGCTGGTCCGCAGGAGGAAGCCCTGGGTATGGTTACCGGGATCCACCTGCCCGGCATCCAGAATCTCTCCATCCGCATAGACTTTCTGTACGGTCATCCGGTTCATGGTCAGGGTTCCCGTTTTGTCAGAGCAGATCACCGATACGCAGCCCAGTCCCTCCACGGATTTCAGGTTCTTCATAATGGCATTCTCATCGGCCATCTTCCGGGTTCCCACGGCAAGTACGATGGTAACGATGGAACTCAGCGCTTCCGGAATGGCCGCCACGGCCAGGGCCACGGCAAACATCAGGGAATCAAGAACCGGCATGGAACGCCACAGACTGAGTCCGAATACCAGCAGACAGATCAGGAGGATCAGGAAGGACAGGGTCTTGCTGAACCGGTCCAGGCTCACCTGAAGAGGCGTCTTTTTCTCTCTGGTCTCGTTCATCAGGCGGGCAATCTTACCCAGTTCGGTATTCATTCCGGTTCCGGTGACCAGCACGTTTCCCCGGCCATAGGTGACCATGGAACCGGAGAACACCATATTCCTCCGGTCCCCCAGGGCCACGTCCTCATGCCCGATGGCCTCATGATGCTTATGGACGCTTTCCGATTCCCCGGTGAGGGAACTTTCATTCACCTGCAGGGAAAAACTCTCCAGCACCCTTCCATCGGCATTGACCAGGTCCCCGGCCTCCAGCACAAGGAGATCTCCGGGCACTACTTCCCGGGAGGGGATCTCCTGCAGAGTTCCGTCCCGGAGCACCCTGGCCACCGGGGCGGACAGGGCCTGCAGGCTTTTCAGGGACTGTCTGGCCTTCAGGTGCTGAACGGTACCCAGAATGGCGTTCAGAATGATGACCGCAAAGATAACCAGGGTACTTTCATGGTTTCCGGACAGCAGGGAGATCACCGCCGCCGCCATCAGGATGACCACCAGCAGGTCGGCAAACTGAGAGAGGAAAATCTGCAGCACACTTTTTTGTTTTTCCTCCTGAAGTCGGTTCTGTCCGAACCGCTCCAGTCTCCGGACCGCCTCCTGAGCGGACAGGCCCCTTCCTTCCGTTTCCAGGGCCTCCAGGAGTTCCTCTTTTTCCATCTGATAATATTCCCGCATCACTTTCCTCATTTCCGGGGCGAATACAAAAAGACCTTCCGCATCTTTCTGCGAAAGGTCTCATCACCGTACGGTATGGAATGCCAGGCATTGCTGCCGGGTATGTTGACATCCCATTTGGATTACTCCCCTGATTCACTGAGATCATTCTAACCTCCGGAATCCGGGCCGTCAACAGGTTTCTCAGGGGATATCCGGTGTTTTCACGTTGAATACCACCATCTCTTCCCCCTGGTCCGCCCACAGGGCCATGGAGGTTCCCCGGGGGCACTGCACCATATCCTGAGCCACCACGATGGCTCTTTCTTCCCCGATGCCCAGAGTTCCCCTTCCGGAGACCACGTAGAAGAGCACTTCCACCGGTGCCTCGTGGGGCGGAACATGATCCCCCGGCTGCAGAGTCAGTGTGGTGACCCGCACATGCTCATGGCGGATCAGGTGGGCCGCATGGATTCCCTTGGGATTTTTCTCCCCCAGGATACTTCCGGACTTGATACTTTCCAAATCGATCTCCTCCTTGCCCTTTTTTTCAGTATAACAGATCTGTTCCCAGCAGTCTGCAGATTCCACAAACCCCATACAGACAGACCGCCGGCGGTTACTTTCGCCGGCGGTCTGTCTGTATTAAAGGGCAGTAAAGGTATATCCCTGGTTTTTCAGTTCAGGAATGACGATGTCCAATGCTTCCGGATTCCATTCCACCCGGTCGTGCATCACCATGATTCCGTCCGGGTGGGCTCCCGCCAGAACCCGGTTTGCCACTGCGGCGGCATCAGGGCCTTCCCAATCCCGGATGCTGAAGCTCCACAGAGATATGCGGTATCCCCGGTCTTCCAGAACTTTCCGGACCTCTTCTCCCAGGATGCCCGAGGGGGGCCGGAATAGCTGCACCGGTTCACCGAGGATCTCCAGAAACAGGGCATCGGTGTCCTCCACTTCCCGGAGGCACTCCTCAAGAGTCAGCCGGTCAAATTCCGTATGACTGAAGGAATGATTTCCCACGGAGTGTCCCTCCTGCCGGATCCGTCGTACCAGATCCGCATGTTCTTTCATCCGGTGCCCTTCCATAAAGAAGGTTCCTTTCACCTTATGGCGGCTCAGCACCTCAAGGATGTTCAGAGTTCCCGGAGGATTTGGGGCACCATCGAAGGTCAGGTGAAGTGTCCGTTTTTCCATAACTCTAGCGGTTAAAGCACTTCAGCATCAGGTCTTCCCGCAGTTCCCCTGCGGCAAAGGTCTTGCCGGTGCGGACATTCTGGAACTCGTAGCGGGCCACCGTATGGATGTCCTTGTCCACGATGTAGAAATCCCGTTTCCCTTCCTCGAAGATATCGATGAATTCCTCTCCATAACGGCGGGAGGCGCTGAAGGGCAGCTGGTCGATTACTTCCTCAATCTCGGAGTCCTCGCAGTCCACGGTGTAGCGGACAATTACCCCGTAAAGAAGGGCTGTATTGGTCCGGTCCATGGCCTTCACCTCATCCAGGATGGGCGGAGCAATTGGGCAGGTGCCCATTCCGGACAGAATATTCTTCAGATTGAAGCCTTTACGGCAGATTCTCCAGGTGGAAGCTTCCACCGTCCGGGAGCAGACCTGAATACTGCCGGTGAGGCTGCCGGTCCGGGAAGCCAGAATATAGACGTTTTCCGGACGGATTCCGCAGGCTTCTGCCACTTCCTCCGCCACGGACTCATCAGGAAGCATGGTGGTCTGGGCAGCAAACACTGCCTCATGGTGAATATCCTGGTAATCCCAGCTCTGGGAGAAAATATCGTTTTTGGCAATGGCCCTGGCCGGTCCGCTGCCGATGGAATCCACACCGGTTTCCGGATCCTTCCGGTTCAGTTTCCAACCGGAAAACTGGGATACCAAAGTGGCCTCCTGGGGCCGGTCAATATATACATCAATGGAGGGAAGGTCGATGCTGCCCAGTTTGTACTGGCCAAACTGCACCACCCCCATACCTCCGATGGTGGCTTCCACAAAGAGTTTTCCTGCCTGGTATCCTCCGGGCATATCCACACCCATATCCACCAGGGTGGCTCCATTTTTCAGCTGATGTACCCGGCAGTTCATTTCTTCTGCCCGGGGAATAATCTGTTCCTTTACGATTTTTACCGCTGACTGATTTACGCTGATCATGTTGTACCTCCGTATTTCTATTTCTGTTACCACTTCCGCACCATGGACATCTGCATGATTTCCGGGTGAAAGTAGCTGTAAGAGCAGCAAAGCAATTCGTCGTACTTGTTGAAGTGCACCTCGTTCCACATCTGAATCGGGGTGTTTTCCGGGAGTTTCAGTCTCTCCCGGATGCAGCCGGTGGCGTGACCCACTTCCAACAGGATTACGGAATGTTCAAATTCCTGCAGATACTTTT
>JAXGWN010000127.1:0-5715 GCA_040773285.1 Bacillota bacterium | reverse complement strand
TCCCACGGTGGCAATCTTATCCCCGATCTTAAGACCTACCCGTGCTGCCGGGGTCCCCGGCAGCACGCCGGTAACCACCACCCGTCCCTCCTGGGTATTCACCTGAATGCCGATGCCGCCGAATTTCTGTTCCACATATTCATCGAAGACGGCGAACTGCTCTACGGTCATATAATCGGAAAATTCATCCAGTTTTCCCAGCAGTTCCTCCAGAGGTGCGCTTTTCACATAGTCGCTGCCCAGATCAACATAATACTTCTCATCGATCAGTTGACGGATGGCCGCCTCAGTCTCCGCATCGATCTCTGCGGCCAGAGCCGGACTTACGGCTCCAAGCAGCAGGAAAAGACTCAGCACCACCGCCATAAGGCGGGTTGCTCTAAATTTTGTCATTTCTTTTTCCTCCCTCTACTTGTACGGTTGCTTCGGTTGGTCGTTTTCTTTTTCCATCCCAGGGGAAAGGTAAGCCCGAAGGATGCAAGAAGGATCAGGAAGGGAAGCATGGGGAACAGATACCTGGGCTGGCCTTCAAAGACGAAGAAGGTGGCGGAAAACAGCAGCCAGTGGGCCAGGATGGTCCAGATTCCGTTCAGGTTTTCCCTTCTGGTAAACAGGTTGATAAGGAGCATGACCCCGGACAGGGCCACACCGGCCATGAGGGCCAGATAGGCCCGTTTGGACCAGGTGTAGATCCAGCCCCGGTTGGGTAGCGGCCCTCCGGAGGACGTATAGTCGATGGCGTACTGGACGTCGCTGGCGTCCTTGTATACGTGGTAGCTTTTGGTAAAGCCCAGCCGGAAGAACTTACCGGGATTTTCCAGGATCCACTGGCGGCCGGCCTTCCCGGCGATCTCGTCCACGGCAATCTCATCCCAGAAGCCGGTCTCCTCGTTTCTCATCCCGGCGATGGGGCTTCCCGGGATCACGAAGGGATCCTGCCAGTGTCCCTTGGCATAATCGTTGTTGTTCAGGTACAGGGTGATCCCCCCGTTGGTGCTGATGGGAATGAACTTCCCGAAGACCTGCCAGTTCCTGTAGGTCCAGGGGGCGATCACCACGGCCATCACCAGGAAGGTAAACACCATCTTCCGGAGTCCCTCCCGGAAGGCTCCCCCGAAATCCCGGAACTCCGACCAGTCATAGATCAGGCGGACCAGGAACACCAGTCCGGGAAAAAGGAGCATAAAGGGCTTGGTAAAGGCCAGGAAGGCCCCGGTGATTCCCAGAAGCACGTATTTCCCCCGGAACTCCCGGGAGGTCATAAGGACGGCTCCCAGAAGCAGAAGGAAGGTAAACAGGTTCTCTGTGGAGACGACGCTGGTGTACACAATGTTCCGGGGGCTTATGGCCACCAGACCGGCGGCCAGAAGGCCGGCGGTCCGTCCGAAGAAGCGGTTTCCCAGCATCCAGGTAAGCAAAATGATGCCCAGGTTCAGCACCACGTTGGCCACCTTGACCACAAAAATATCCGCCCCGAAAAGCCGGTACAGGGCGGCCAGCCAGGCCCCCAGCCCGATGGGCTCAAAGGCCGTATAGTTTCCATACAGTCGGTAGCCGTCTCCCCCGGCCAGGGACACGGCTCCCAGATGGTATTTCAGAAAGTCGAATACCGGAACGGTATCGCAGTAGAGGATCCAGGCCACCCGCAGGACGGCGGCCAGGATCAGGATCCCGGTCATCCAGGGCCACGAGGACTTCATTCCCTTTTGTGCCATGGGCGCCACCTATACCTTATGTCCCCGGGTTTCCCGGGGAATGGCGGAGATCCGCCGGCGGATCCGGATCAGGTCAAGGAACATGGACAGGGAGTCCTTCAGGGCACTGACCCGGCTGTCCTCGGAGTTCTCCCAGGTCACCGGCACCTCGCACACCTGAAAGCCCAGTCTCTCCCCGATAAACAGAATCTCCACGTCGAAGCCGAACCGCCAGACCGACTGTTTGGGGAAGATGGCTTCGGCGGCCTCCCGGCGGAATACCTTGAAGCCGCACTGGGTATCCCGGATGTCCGTCCCAAACAGCACCCGTACCAGTCCGTTGAAGACCCGGCCCATGAAGACCCGGTGTCCCGGCTGGGGCACCGTAATGTTGGATTCCGGCAGAGCTCTCGACCCGATGGCAATGTCGCAGTCCCCCTGCTCCAGTCGCTCAATCAGCTTATCCAGGTCCCCGATGGGGGTGGACAGGTCGCTGTCGGTAAAGAGAAGGTATTTTCCCTTCCCCCGCATCATGCCGTTTCTTACGGAAAAGCCCTTGCCCCGGTTGGTGGCGTTTTTTACCAGCCTAAGTCCCGGAAAACTCTCCTCCCGGTCCTCCACCAGATCCACGGTGCCATCCTTACTGCCGTCGTCCACCACGATGACTTCCCAGGTCCATTGCTTACCCCTCAGATACTCCTGTATTTTGTCCAGGGTGTCCCCCAGTCTTTTTTCCTCGTTGTACGCCGGTATGATAACCGACAGAAACAGTTCTTCACTCATGATGCATCCTGCCCTCTCTTTCGCTTTCTTTCCCGCCACTAAACACCAGGAAACGGCTAAGAATATAGTTTAGCACCACAACCACCACATTCATAACAATCTGGCTGAGGAACTCGTCGGCTCCCCACAGTTCCACCAGGGCGATGAGGCCCCCATAGTTGACCCCGAAGCTGGCCAGTCTGGCCAGCAGAAACCGTATGCTTTCTCTACCCACGTCCCCGCTGCTTTCAAAGACCCAGCGGCGGTTGGTGACATAAGCAAACGCCACCGCCAGGATAAAAGCGGCGACGGCGCTGACCCGGTAATCGATTCCAGCATCCAGCAGTACCTTGTATACTCCCAGGTTGACCAGGGTGGTCAGGACCCCGAAGAACAGGTAGGCGGATACATGTTTAAACAGATTCATAGTTCTCCCCGGGCCCTAACGCATGGCCCTCTCCAGTTTCTCTATTTCCTCCAGGCGGACCACATTGGCCCCCAGTTTTTCCATTTTGAGGCTGGCGCCCAGATTGGCTTTTCTGGCGGCCTCCTCCACGGAGGCCCCCTTCATGATATAGACGCCCAGTACTGCCATTACGGTTGCACCCACCCCGATAATATCTGAAGTTTTTTCCTGCAGGGGCTCAAAGTCATGGACCTTGAAGCCGCTGTCCAGGACAATAATGCTCTCATCCTTTTTGACCACCACCACGTTGTCCACCTTGAGAAGACTTTTAATCTTCTGCATGGCGATGACCCGGTCTTTGTCCCCATGAACTTCCATGCCGGCCAGTCTTCCCAGGTCCTTGGCGTTGATCTTTACCAGGTAGCTCTGGCCGTAGCGGATGGGTGTTCCGGCCCGGGCGGAGGAAATCACTTTGATGCCCCGCATGCCGGCCATCCGGATGATGCCGGAGGCCACTTTCCCGGTAAGAAGGCCTTTCCCATAATCGGCCAGGACCACCAGATCGAAGTCGTCCAGCCGCTCTTCAATCCGGTCCAGTATTCTGCGCTCCATCTCCGCACTGACATCGGAGCGCTTCTCATAGTCCATCCGGAAGACCTGGTGTTTTCCCACCATGACCCGCATCTTTAATATCGTGGGCCTCTCCGGGTCCTCCACCAGCAGATCGCATTCCACTCCGGCCTTCTTCAGGCAGTCCCTCAAGATAAGGGCGTTCTCATCATCCCCGCAGAGACCGCACATGCAGGCGCCTGCCCCCAGTCCGGCAATATGGGCAGCCACGTTGGCGGCTCCCCCCAGTCTGTACTCCTCTTTTTCATATTCCACCACAGGCACGGGAGCCTCATCTGAAATCCGCTCCATCTTCCCATATACGTACCGGTCGATCATGGCGTCTCCTACCACCAGGATCCGGCAATCACAGGTTTTCCTGACTTCGTCTTCCATATGGGTTCCCTCCCCGCAGGTTTGGCATATATCCCATTATACCTTTTTTACCGGATCTTTGGGATATATGGGACAAAAAAGAGGTCCGGCAAGCACCGGACCCCTTCAGGGTATGCCTTATTCTGCACACCATCATTCTATGAATTGGCAGCCACCCTTTGGCTCTGGAGGTGCCTCCAGGCTGGCGCCATATTGGCGGATCACCGTTCTGCCCGGGCTTCCCGGGCAGAACGCAGCCTGACGGCTATTTCATCAAAACTCACATACAGAAGAGGAATCACCAGCAGGGTCAAAAAGGTGGCGGCCAGGATTCCTCCGATCACCGTAATGGCCAAGGGAGAAAACCGCTCAGACCCCAGAGCCAGCTGCATGGCCAGAGGGAGCATACCCACAACATCGGACAGAGCCGTCATCATGATGGGCCGGAACCGGCTGGTTACCGCCACTTCCACCGCTTTCTCCAATGTAGCTCCCCGCTTCTGGGCTCCGTTCATGGCGTCCACCAGGAGAATCGCATTGTTCACCACGGTCCCGGCCAACAGAATGAAGCCCAGCACCACCGGCATGGACATGGGCTTTCCGGTAAGCCCCAGAGCCGGAGCCACCCCCACCACAATCAGGGGGATGGTCAGAAGAATGGTCAGCGGATGCAGAAAGGAGCTGAACTGGGGCACCAGCAGGAGATAAATGAAAATCACGGCCAGGGCCATCAGGAAGGCCATGTCACCCATGGACTCCGTCAGGGTTTCCTGTTCTCCGGTAAACCCGATGGCATAGCCCCGGGGCAGTTCCATTTCCTCCACCACCTGACGGGCGTCGGCCACCACGTGGCTGAATGTCCGTCCCTCAATGAAGCCCAGCACTTTCACCGTGTACTCCAGGTTCTCCCGTTCCACCAGATTGGTCCGGGACACCTCCTCCACCGTTCCCAGAGCCCGCAGGGGCACCACGACGCCCCGGGCATTGCGGACCGGGGTGGCCAGCAGGTCTTCCCGGGCCGTCTCCGTATACCCTGTCTCCAGTACCTTGAGATCCAGAAGGCTTCCTCCGTCCACCCGGAGGGTTCCGGCATCCAGACCTTCCGTAGCCGCATACAGCTGGGAAGACACCTCCCGGGGGGTAAGCCCCAGTTCCTGCAGCCGGGCCTCTTCCAGCCGGACGGTCAGCTGCCGGTACCGGTCATTATAACTGGTGTAGAGGTTGGTCGTTCCCTCCACCCCGGCCAGTCCGCTCTTCACTTCCTCTGCCAATCCGGCCAGGATCTCCGGATCCCGGCCGGCGATCTTAAGGGCCAGAGGAGCGGAGGCACTGGACACCGCCGTGCCCCCCTTCTCCTTGACCACATACCGGTTGATCCCGGGCAGCGTGTCCAGATACTGCCGGAGTTCCGTCTGCAGTTCCCAGATCCCCCTGTCCCGTTCCTTCCGGGAACTGAGATTTACCGTCACCATGGCCTGGTCCGCCCCCATAATGCCGAAATCCCCCTGCTGCGTGTTTCCCTCCTCATAGCCGATCCGGGCGTCAAAACTTTCCACCTCCGGCACCCCGGCCAGGTATTCCTCCACCCGGGCCACGGTCTCCTCCGTCTCGCTCACCCGGGCCCCCGGCTCCATCTCCAGGGTCACGTAGGTCACCCCGCTGTCAAACTTGGGAAGCATCTCCATGCCGTTGGCCCGGATAAACAGCCCGCTTCCCACCAGAAACACACCCAGCAAAGCAAAAGTCCGTTTCCGGTGGGCCAGAGCCATTCGGTTCAGACTGAGATAACTGTCCAGCAGCCGGCTCATCCGGTGATTGAAAGGCCTGGCCACTTTCAGCACCCATCCCTCCAGCCTCTTCATCTTAAGC
>JAXGWN010000126.1:0-5747 GCA_040773285.1 Bacillota bacterium | reverse complement strand
GATCCGCCGGAGACTGGCAGCCCTGGAGCCGGCGATCAGCCAGGCGGGACTTCTTCTGGAAACTTCCTTTGGCCACCAGCCTGAGATGGTTCTCACAGATCCTGGTCTGCTGGAGCGGATCCTGATGAACCTTCTGGACAATGCGGTCAAGTTTTCCCCGGCGGGTGAGACCCTCCGGGTGTCCACCCGGAGGGAAGGTTCCCGGGTTCTGGTGGAAGTTGCCAATACCGGAGTTCATCTGGATGCGGAGGAACTGAACCGGATCTGGGAGCGCTTTCATAAAGCAGACGCCTCCCGGAACGCCCACCGAAGCGGATTTGGGCTGGGTCTGGCCATCGTTCGCCAGCTGGCGGTGGTGCTGGAAGAGGAGATCCGGGCAGAGAGTTCCGGAAATGAGGTGCGCTTTATTTTCACTGTCAAAAGGCCATAATTTACAGTCTGTTCATATTCTGTTCACAGCCGGATGCTAACATGATTTCCAGAAGAAGGGAGTGAAACAGATGGAAAGTGAAAACAATATGGCACCTGGGCTGCAGGAGACAGAAAAACCGAAAAAGCCGGAGGGACCCGGAAAGTTTTGGACCCGGCTGGCAGCTGCATTGACGGTGACCGCCCTGATCTCCGGAGCCGGACTGGGCTACGCTCTGCATGGGGCCCTGACGGCCACTGGTACGGTCCGGGCAGGAGAAGTGGAAGGAAACGGGACGGAGGAAATCCGCTATGTGGTGGAAAACACCACGTCCCCGGTGGTACCCATTGCAGAAAAAGTACTGCCCTCCATTGTGGCCATCGAGACCACCAGTTCAGTGAACACCCTGTTCGGGACCAGAATGGAAAACCGTGGCACCGGATCGGGTGTGGTCTATGACCGGGAGGGACACATTGTCACCAACAACCATGTGGTGGAGGGAACCGATTCCCTTACAGTTGTCACCCACGACGGACGGGAATATCCTGCACAACTGGTGGGACGGGACTCCAGAACCGATCTGGCGGTGATCCGGGTGGAAGGCCTGGACGCTTTTCCTGTGACCTGGGGGAAATCCTCAGACCTGAAGGTGGGGGAACTGGCTGTTGCCCTGGGGAGCCCCCTGGGCACTGACTTCGCAGGGAGCGTTACCGCCGGGATTATCAGCGGCCTGGACCGCCGGATTACCGTGGGAGACCGGTCTCTGCAGCTGATCCAGACGGACGCCGCCATAAACCCCGGAAACTCGGGAGGGGCCCTGGTGAACAGTGCTGGCGAACTGGTGGGGATCAACAGCGCCAAAATTGCCTCCTCCCAGGTGGAGGGAATGGGATTTGCCATCCCTTCCGACGAGGCGGGACCCATCGTGGAACAGCTGATCACCGGTCAGGAAGTGATCCGACCGGCCCTGGGAATCTCCGGCAGTACCATCACGGAGGAGGACAGCCGCCGTTACAGCATTCCCCGGGGGGTGTATGTGCAGCAGGTGGTTCCCTACGGAGGGGCTGACCGGGCCGGTCTGGTGCGGGGCGATATCATCACAGCCATTGACGGAATCCCGGTGGAGACCATCGAGGAACTGGTGGCCCAGGTGGGCGAAAAACAGGTGGGAGATACAGTAACCCTGACCATTACGGACCGGCAGAACCGGGAGAAAGAGCTGGAAGTGGTTCTTTCCCGGCAGAATACGGAGGAATGATGAACAGAGACAATAACCATAGGGAAAGCCGGGAGCTGGAGACTGCCTCCCGGCTTTCGGACTGGTACCGGGAGAACAGGCGGGACCTTCCTTTCCGGGAAGGACGGGATCCTTACCGGATCTGGGTATCGGAAATCATGGCCCAGCAGACCCGGATGGAGGCCGTTATACCCTACTATGACCGGTTCATGGACCGGTTCCCCTCCCTTCAGGATCTGGCGGAAGCTCCGGAGGAGCGGGTGCTGGAGGCCTGGGCGGGTCTTGGGTACTACAGCCGGGCCCGCAATCTCCACACAACGGCCCGGATTCTGTGGGAGGAACGAAAAGGGGAGTTTCCCGGCTCCGCCCAGGAACTGAAGATGCTTCCCGGAATCGGCGAGTATACAGCCGGCGCCATTGCCAGCATTGCCTTTGGCCGGCCGGAACCGGCGGTGGATGGCAATGTTCTGCGGGTGTATGCCCGTGTCACGAACCGGGAGGACAACACGGCCTCCCCGGCTTTCCGCCGGGAAACGGCAGCCTGGACCAGAAAAATTCTGGAAGAGGGCCGGCCGGAGACTCTGACCCAGGCCATCATGGAACTGGGGGCCCTGATCTGTATTCCGGGAACGCCCCGCTGTGGAAAGTGTCCCCTGCAGGATCTTTGCCAGGGATATGCCTCCGGGGATCCGGGCCGGCTGCCGGCACCTGCGGTGCGGAAGGAAAAACCTGTCAGTCACTTTGCCGTGATTTATCTTAAGGATTCCCGGGGCAATGTGCTGTTACGGAAGAGAACGGAAAGTTTGCTGAAGGGGATGTGGCAGTACCTGATGCTGGCGGGAGACACTGAGCCGAACAGGATTCAGACCATTCTGAGGCAGCAGGGGTTTATCACCGGGGAGATTCTGCCGGTGGGGACCGGGAGGCATGTTTTTTCCCACCGGATCTGGCAGATGAGGGGGTACCGTTGTACTCTCATTTCCCCGCCACCTGATATATTGCCGGAAGGCTACCACTTTGTGGAACCTGAACGTCTCCGGGAACTGCCATTTCCGGCGGCCTTCCGGTTTCTTTCCACCACCTGAAGGGAACCTGGAAGCGGTCTGCTCCGTCAGAAAATATAAGGGGACTGAAGGGCATAAACCCGTTGCAGTTTCCACGGATCCCGCTATAATTAGTATCCGGTGAGAATATTTTCAGGAACGGATTTCCTGTCTGTGGTGGTGACAACATGAAAATTGCCGAAGTGATTTCCCGGCAGAAAAAAAATATATATGAGGTGCTGACCCGGCAGTACAGCCGCAGAACCCTGGTTCTGATGGCTCTTTTTATGCTGGTCAATGCCCTGAAGGTGTCTCTGGTGAATCTTCAGATGATTACGGAGCGTACTCCGGAGATTTTTCTGTACAAATTCGGATTCACCCTTCTGCTGGTCCTGATGATCTACCCCTTTGTCTTTATGCTGAGACCCCGGTTTCCGGTTATGCTTTTTTATGGGGTTCAGGTCCTGTATCTGGGGATCAGTCTGTCCTATTATCAGTATTTCCATAAATACCTCCACTTCCGGGGAGCTCTTTCGGTGTTCCGGGAAGGGATGACCGCCACTTTGAATTCCTCAGCACCGGTCAGTCCCTGGCATCTGGTGCTGCTGCTGGATCTTCCCGTACTGGTTCTGCTGGTGAAAAAGGTCCGCTGGCCGGCACCTGTGGTCCGGAGAATCTGGGCGGTGGCTCTTCTGAGTGCAGTCCTGTGTGTGGTCACCCTGGGCAGGGTGGAGGCCCACAATTTCAGCCAGAAGGTATCTTTTGTGCAGAATGTGAAAAACTACTACGAGGGTGAGCAGGAGATTGTGGAACGCTACGGCACCCTGTTCAATGCCTTTCTCAATCTATATGAGAACCGGGATGTATCCCACCTGATCCGGGACTTCACCTATGGCCCCCTGATCCATGGGGAGGCCACCGGGGAGAAGAGCCTCAATGTGGTGATGGTCCAGGTGGAATCCCTGGATGCGGCGGTACCGGAGCTTTTGCACAAGGGACAGCCGGTGGCCCCGTTTCTCCGGGAACTGGCGGGTTCCAGTGTGTACTATCCCCGCACCCTCAGTTATCATCTGGGGGGCAGTACCTCGGACGCCGAGTTTTCGGTGCTGAACAGCATTCATCCCCTGGTGGATTATCCGTCCATCAAACTGGATGACTATACCTATCCCAACTCCATGGTGAAGCAGTATCTCGGGGCCGGATACCGGACCGTGGGTTTTCATGGAAACGTGGGTGGATTTTTCAACCGGAATCTGGCCTATCCCAAAATGGGATTCCAGGAGTTTCACGATATAGATTCCATGGGTCTTAAGGAGGCCGGCTGGGGGGCGCCGGACCAGGATGTGTTCAGTTTTGCCCTGCAGCATCTGGAGTCCCTGGAAGAGCCTTTTTTTGCCCAGATCGTCACCATGACCAGTCACGGACCGTTCACCAATGCGGGACATTACTATCAAAACCTGGCCTATGAGGATGTGGAGAGCGAGCGGGTCCGCAATTATCTGAACTCGGTTTCCTATGTGGACCGGGCCCTGGCCCAGCTGGTGGGAGAACTCCGCAGCCGGTTTCCCGATACCCTGATTGTAATCTACGGGGATCATACTCCCAGTATCCGGGAGGCGGAATTTACCCAGACCTCCTTCAAGGAGGAGGAGAATTACTTCGAGTTTGTGCCCCTGTATATCCTGACACCGGACAGACAGGTACACCGGGAAGATGCTCTGGCTGCCAGTTTTCTCGACGTGGCACCAACGGTACTGAAGGCATCGGGCATCGGGTACAGCATCCGCACAGACGGGGAGGATCTGCTGCAGCCCATGAGGCTCAGCAATCCGGTTCCCTTCCGGGGGAACTGGTTCAGCCGACAGACTCTGGTACGGGATCTTCTGATCCGTCAGGACACCATGGATCAGTGATACCAAAAATAAATATGCCCGCGCCGGGGAGCCGGAGCGGGCGGACAGACGCCTATGGCGTCTGTTTTTTTCTGTTTTGCCGGTAATAGCCGATGTAGTGGTACAGGGCCAGCAGCTTCAGAAGGAAGGCCACTACCATCAGGGCAAGGGTCCAGGGATTCCCCGGAAACAGCATATTCAGGGGGACTGCCACAAAAAACAGCACGGTGGCCAGTTTTCCGAACAGATTGGAAGGTATTACGAATTTTTCCCGCCGGAAGTACATGATCGAGGCCACTACAATCATGAAGCCTTCCTTAAGGAGAAGAATCCAGAAGATTACTGGGGGAATGGTGCCCTCAAAGGCCAGACTGGCCAGAGCGGTCAGCAGCATCAGTTTGTCCGCCAGGGGATCCAGTACGGTTCCCAGACGGGAAATCAGGTTGAAGCGCCGGGCGATCTGTCCGTCCAGCACATCGGTGATCCCCGCCAGCAGGAAGATTCCCAGGGAGATGGGTACCGCATCCGGCCGGCCGGAAAAGTAGACCAGCGGGAAGAGGGGAACCATCAGCAGCCTGAGAAGGGTCAGCAGATTGGGAAGATGCTTCACGTCATCACCTCGATTCCATCGGTACTTCATTATATCAGACCAAAGAGGGCGAAAACGACGAAAAATTGCCTGCAGGGCTGTTATCAGCCTTATTTTTCCGCTAAAATGATATGGAATTTATGTGCTGGATTCCGGCTGCCTGCAGCCGGACCTTTTAAAGCGGTCCCGTGAGGCCGGAAAGGGAGAAAGGATTTTCTCCCGGAAGGAGGAAATCATGTCAGATTCTTATGAGCAAACTGCTGAAGTCCGTGTGGGAGCGAAAGGGGTTTCAGCCCGCTTTCAGGTTCAGAAAGTTCTTCTGGCCCTGCAGCATCTTCTGGCCATGTTTGGAGCCACGGTACTGGTACCCATTCTTACCGGTCTGGATACCTCGGTGGCGCTGTTCAGTGCAGGTGTGGGAACCCTGCTGTTTCACTGGACCACCAAAGGTAAGGTGCCGGTGTTTCTGGGTTCCAGTTTTGCCTTTATTCCTGTAATCATTGCGGTGAGGGATGGTTTCGGAGGCGATTTGCGGTATGCCCAGGGGGGCATTATGGTGGCCGGTGCCGTCTATGTG
>JAXGWN010000125.1:0-5747 GCA_040773285.1 Bacillota bacterium | reverse complement strand
GGTTTCCAGTTCCTGACGGCTGCTGACAAAAAGATGCACAAAATCAGCCGGATCCCCCTCTCCGGAAGGGTCTGGAGCCCCCTCACCGTCCGGATAACCCTCCGGCGCATACAGAACCCGGGCTTTCATCTTTGGTTTTACCCTCATCTTACTGAAAATATCCGTCTCCACACAAACACCTCCTCAGCGGATTTCCGTTTCCGTGACGCACCGGGTCTTAATCCATTCCACCAGGAACTGCAGGGCATCGATCACCCGGGGACGGATATCCCCTCCGATCAGAACGTACATAATGTCATCCCCCACCTGAAGCCTGCCCTGATTCAACCAGACTTTCACGCACCAGATACCCTCCATGGCACCGGTCTCCCGGATGGCTTCCCTGACACCAGCGGCATCAAAGGAAAAATCCATCTCCCGTACCGGGCCTCCATCTTCCACCCCTGCCCGCACCTGGGCTTTGGGGGTCCGGCGCACCACACCGTTATGCAAAAGGAACATTCCCTCCTGGGGTGCCCCGGAAGCCTGTTTTGCCTCTTTCAGCCACTGATCCGCCGACGGTGAATCTTTCTGCAATACCAGTTCCATAATTTTTTCCATGTTATTTCCTCCTGCTTTCTCCTAAATCTGTCTGCTGACTTCCCGGATCAGCCGGTCCCTTTCCGCCGGCAGAGTTCCCCGGATCCGGATGATGTTGGTGGGATGGGTGGTGTCAAACACCATTGGAATTTCCGGATTCAGGTTTTCAATCAGGGTCCGGATCTCCTCCAGTTTGTCCCTGCGGCCCGCCGGAGTGAACCGCCCCACCTCAACCATGGTACTGAGCCGGGTTCCATAGAATACCGTCAGGTTCATGGTGATCACCCGGGAGGTCGCAAACCGGTTCAGCATTTCTGCTGTGGCCAGGCCGTTATCTTTTCCCTGGCCCTCCCCGGCAATTCCATACATAACTATGGAGTGAAACATGAGCCGGGCCCGGTTCAGTTTTTTCCCCTGGGCCACAGCCTCTTCCACTGTATGCCCCTTTCCCATCAGGCGGAGCACCGGATCACTTCCAGTCTCAAACCCGATATACAGAAGCCTGAGGCCACTGTCATGCAATTCAGCCAGTTCGTCCTCACTGTAACCGGACAGACTGCGGACCGATCCGTAGGAAGCCACCCGGGCTCCATAAGGAAAGTAACTCCGGATCATTTCCAGCCGCTCTTTCAGAGCCTCAAACCCCATGGCCAGAGGGTCCGCACCTGTCAGGAACACCTTCTCCGTATAAGGATCCCCCACCATCAGGAGGCGCTCCATTTCACATACCGGCAGCACCTCATAGGGCACCCCCTGATACATGGAACAGAAGGCGCACTGGTTGTAGGGGCAGCCGGATGTCACCGGTATCAGCATGGTGGTCATCTCATCCTGGGGATAATAAATGGTTTCTTCCATAACGGGCCCCCCTTTATCTTTCTTCTTATGTATTCTCCCTCCGGCCGCAGAATCCCCCCGCCTTTACAGGGCCATGCCGATCATTCCCCCAAACAGGGCGCAGTAGATCAGCATCTCCAGCTGAAACCTGAGAAATGAGGATCGTTTCAGATATTCCGGCCGGAAATATACCTGTCCTTCTATATTGTCCGGAAACGGTGAGGCTGCAGCCAGGTGGGTATAGACGAACATAAGGCCGCTGAAAAAGAAGAACCTGCTTCCGAAAGACATTGACCGGATGGCCTCCAGCAGGGGAAGCAGAACCAGAGCCATCAGGAGGGCCCGGGGAATCTGGGCCAGAAAAAAATACTTCTGTACATGAGCGCTTTCCTCCGGGTCGTTCATGTCCCGGAGAAAAGTGCACAGGCGGCTCCGGTCCCGGTAAATATCACCACTGATCCTGAGAGCCAGGGCTCCCGCCAGAGTGTAGGACAGGGTATGAAAGAAAATAAAGAGCAGGGTAAACTTCAGATACTCCATGGGAATCCTCCTTTTCCATGTTCTGCAGCAGAAAAATACGAGCGGCTCCGGATGGCCCGAAACCATCCCGGAGCCGCACGGGCATCACGGCTTAATCAGTTTTTCCACATAAGTCCGGGGAACATCCATCCGGAGGGCTGTCTCCTCCAGAGACAGGCTCCCGTCCAGATACCGGCGCGCAACAGTTTCCAACTCCTCTGCCACCTCGATGATGTGGCCATCCGGGTCGAAAAGACGTACTGCCTTCTGGCCCCAGGAATGCACCATGGGCGGGTGGACCAGGGAGACTTCCTGCGTGTCCAGATGACGCAAATAATTTTCCATATCGCCATGCTCAAAGTAAAGCTCCGAGGAATTGTGCTGAAACTCCACCCGCTTCTTTCCTATGAACTTCTTCCAGGTGTCCAGTGTCTGCAGAAAGATCCCTCCCTCCAGCATCACGCTGGCTCCGAAATCCGCCTCAACACCAAGACCCAGTACCTCCCGGTAGAACCGGATGCTGCGCTCCATATCCGTTACTGCAATCAGGGTCCCCCGATACCGCATATCTGTTACCCGCCCTTTCCTTCAGTCCCAGAGGGACACGCCTCCATCCAGCCGGACGATGCAGTCCGGACGGCCTGAGGTCAGCAGACTGTCCCTCAGAGTCCCCCGCATCAGGAGTATCCCTTCCGCATCATAGACGTATCCTACGGATTCATTGAAGCAGTCCTTCAGTCCCCCGTCCCGGGGATCCAGGTACCGGGGTGGAACGGATTCCGGGTCCTCCTGAAACTGGCGGAAAGTGATTCCGGTCCAGTGGCCCTTAAGATCAAAGAATTCGTTGGCCTCCTCCAGCAGGGCTGTGGCTTCTCCGGTTTCCGTATCCAACCGGTAAGCCACATGACAGGGACCATTTCCGTTGGAACGGATCCCCACGTACAGAAGACTCCCTCCACTGAAGTTATAGTAGTCTCCCCCCTGCTGCAAAACGGTCTCAACGCCCCCCTGAGGATTCTGCCGGCAGAATTCTCCCCGGTCCACCGCCCAGTAATATATGCCACTGTGGTCCACGGTGACGTTGTGGGTATCCCCGGTTACCAGGATTTCCTTTTCCCCGCTCCTAAGATCCAGAACCCCCAGTTCCCGGCTGTCACTGTAGTAAACCCGGTCATTAAAGTAGTATGCGAGACTATGCTCAGGAACCAGCAGTTCCGGGTTGTTTCCATCGGTATCCGCCCGGTATACGTGCGCCACATTATTTTCATCCCGCCGGTCAAACCAGATCCCGCTTTCCGCCACGTACAGATTCCCGCACCAGCCCTCCACCAGTTTTTCAGCCCCGGTTCCATCTGTGCGGATTCTCCAGATGGAGTTCCCGTCACGGTGATCCAGAAACCAGACCCATCCGTTCAGAACGTTTATACTCTCCACCACCTGAGTGCTGATTCTTCTTTTTCCGGTTCCATCCGGTCTGGCCCGGTACAGCTGCCATCCGTCGCTTTCACTGCGGTAGTATACGTATCCGTCGCCCCCACCGCAGATGAGACCTCCTGCTCCGATATTGCCCCCCTGATAGCCCAGCAGTTCCTCCTCCGGAGCCGGCTCCGGGGTTTCCACCCCTGGCTGCGGGGCAGCACGCAGGCAGCCCGTAAGTACCCAGGTAAGCACGCAGATGAGAATTATCGCTCTTCTCATTCCGGACACCCCCCGGCTTCAGCGGCTGCCTCCGGACAGTACGTCCCCCCATGGTAACAGCAATAGAGGCGGGCCCGGAGATCCAGAAGCGCCTGCAGGGATTGTCCTGCCTGGCCCGGATCCTGGGCAAACTGCGGACTGGCAACAGCCGGAACTCCGTTTTCCAGGGCCATGGCGTCTCCTGTAATCACCACATCCTGTTTTTCCAGATACAGGGAAATATAGCCCTGGGTATGTCCGGGTGTATACAGCACCTGACATCCCCCGCACCAGTTAAACCAGGTTCTGTCTTCCAGCTGGCAATCCACATGAACCGGCTCCACCCGTCTCAGCATGGCACAGAATGCTTCCCCGAATTCCCTCTGCGGACCCGAAAGATGCTTCTGCAGTTCACAGGCCTGCCGGAGCCTTAAGGGAGTCTCCCGTCCGGAGATCCAGGGGGTTTCTGCCGGCGAGGCACAGATACGGATTCCAGGATTTCTCCTTTTCAGCGCGGCAGCCGCTCCCATATGATCATGGTCGTGGTGGGTAAGCACCAGACCGGTGATTTCCTCAGGGGTTACTCCATGTTTTTTCAGTTGCTCTTCCAGAAGAGACAGGCAGCCGGAGAATCCGCAGTCCACCAGGATCCGGTTTTCTTCGTCCAGCAGAAGAACCGGATGCACCGTGTTCAGGGTCTGTCCAAACGCCATGGGAATTTCCAGGCAGATAATCTTAGGTTCCATCCTGTTTCATCCCTTCTCAGGCATCCCCCATGCTTCCGTCACGCTCCATAGAGTCCTGCAGCCGACAGGCCGGTTTTCCTCCGGGAGCCCTTTTGGCCCGGTACATCCGGTTGTCCGCTCTTACCAGAAGTTCATCCGGCGTATGTCCATCCCCGGGGAACAGGGAAGTTCCCGTGCTGACCCCCCGGAAAGGAATTTCCGGCCGGATTTCCATGCAGATCTTCCGTTTCAGTTCCTCCTGCGATGTGGACTCCGGTCCCTGCTCCATAACACAGGCAAACTCATCACCGGAAAGCCGGTAAATTTTCCCCGTATCTCCGGCGGCCTTCCTGGCGGCTCTGGTGAACTCCTGGAGGTACCGGTCGCCGGCCTGGTGTCCATGGGTGTCATTGACACCCTTAAAGCCATCCAGATCCATATACACGATCCTGAACGGCCGGTTCAGGGCAATCCGGTGGTTGCAGTCCAGGAAAAAGGCCAGGCGGTTTTCAGTTCCGGTCAGACTGTCTCTGTAAGCCAGGTACTCCAGCGTTTCTATATTGATAAAATTCCGGACAATGATGTGGATCAGGCTGTAGCTGAGAAGGGTGATCAGAAACACCAATACAACCACGATTGCAGGCCACCGCCCGTAAGAGGAATTTCCTCCGGAGATAAGAATCGCCGTGATGCTGAGAAACTGTAGCGAACTGAGACCCAGAAGATAGCGGTTCAGTCTGGGGGGCAGATTGCTGATGATAACGGAAAACCGCCGGTTCACAAACCGGATCATGAAAGGGGTGGAAAGAAATAATACCATTGTCTGCACCAGCAGTGTGGTTTTCTGCAGATCCGCGGCCGGGAAAAATGCTGCCGCCTGTCTGGAAAGAAATCCTGCACTGAGGGTATGGGACCAGGAAAACAGCATCACAGCCAGTATCCTGCCCGGCGACTCCTGGTAAAGGAAAATGAGAGGGAATAAAAACGAAAAACCAATAATGATCAGGATGCCACCGCCCAGATACGGCGCCCCGGTCTGCTGACGGATATACAGGGAAAGAGCCATGGTGCCCAGGGTGAACAGAGTAACTGTAAGGACGGTAAGCAAATTGGAATACTTCTTCTTCAGGCAGCAGTGGGCAGTCAGAAGGTTTACCAGAAGAATTTCCAGAACAAGTATTGGTCTCACCAGATTTTCCATAATCGCATCCTTTTGTGTTTCCTTCCGGACTCAGTCATTAATTGCCTCAATGCCCTGGCGCTTCAGTTCCTCCAGACGCATCCTCATGTCCCGGAGCACCTCCGGCGGATGGCCTTCCCAGCCCCTGATCTCCTCCAGCACCCTCAGGGGATGCCGGCTCCGGTAGGAGCGGGTGGGATTGCCGGGAAACCTTTTATCCGTCAGGTTGG
>JAXGWN010000124.1:0-5768 GCA_040773285.1 Bacillota bacterium | reverse complement strand
GCAGCTTGTGGGGACGCCCCGCCCTATGCATGGACTTCAGCCAGTCCGCCAGATCCAGAAGATAGGTGATCTCCTCCGGAGTGTAATCGTCCAGGGTGAGAAAATCCCGCCCGGACAGGGCCTCGGAAAATTCAGTTATACTGTTCATTTACCCTCCTGTTCTTCCGGGCAAGCCTTGGAAAACAGGCTGTCCAGAATGGCCAGCGCCCGGTCCATCTCCTCCCGGGAGATGGTCAGCGGCGGCAGAAAACGAAGCGTGGTATTGTTGGTGCAGTTAAAGAGGAGTCCCTCCTCAAAGCCCTGCCGGGTCAGTTCCGCCCCCGGGAAGGTCAGGTCAAGCCCCACCATGAGGCCAAGACCCCGGATCTCCCGGATAAAGGAGTACTTCTCCTTAAGGATGTTAAGCCCCCGGCGGAAATAGGAGGACGCCTCCCGGACCCCCTCCAGGAATCCCGGAGCCGTCATGGTCTCCAGTACCGCCTGGCCCACCCGGGTGTTCAGGGGATTTCCCCCGAAGGTGGATCCGTGGTCCCCGGGGCTGAAAGCCCGGGCCACCGCTTCCGTGGCCAGAAACGCCCCGATGGGCACCCCGCCCCCCAGCCCCTTGGCCAGGGTCATCAGGTCGGGGGTCAGCCCGTAGGCCTCATAGCCGAACAGATGCCCGGTGCGTCCCATTCCGGTCTGCACCTCATCCAGGATGAGAAGGATGTCCTTTTTCCGGCACAGCTCCTGCACCCGGCTGAGGAAGTCCGCGTCCGCCGCGAACACGCCCCCCTCCCCCTGCACCGGCTCCAGCAGCACCGCACATACGTCTTCTGTGAGGGCTTCCTCAAAGGCGGCGGTATCGTTAAAGGGAGCGTAGGAAAAGCCTTCCGGCAGAGGATGGAAATGCTTATGGAATTTTGGCTGCCCGGTGGCGGTCAGGGTGGCCAGGGTCCGGCCATGGAACGAATTGTCCATGGTGAGAACCGTATGGCGGCCGGGCCCGTATTTCAGTTCCGAATACTTCCGGGCCAGCTTGATGGCCCCCTCATTGGCCTCCGCCCCGGAATTGCAGAAAAACACTTTGTCGAACACCGAATTTTCACAAAGAAGCCGGGCCAGCTGCACCTGGGGCTCAATCCAGTACAGGTTGGAGCAGTGGATCAGGGTGTCCGCCTGTTCCTTCAGGGCCCCCGTCACCTCCGGAGCGCAGTGCCCCAGGGCGTTCACCGCAATGCCCCCCAGGAAGTCCAGATACTCCTTCCCGTCGGCGTCCCAGACCAGGGTTCCCTCCCCCCGGACCAGAGCCACCGGATATCGGCCGTAGGTGTTCATGACGTACTTTTCCCCCAGGGTCTTAATTTCCTGATTGGTCACGGTCCGCCTCCTCCTTTACGATCATGGTGCCGATCCCCGAGTCGGTGAAGATCTCCAGCAAAATGGAATGGGCCACCCGTCCGTCGATGATGTGCACCCGCTCCACCCCGCTCTCAATGGCCTCCACACAGCACTCCACCTTGGGGATCATGCCCCCGGAGATGATGCCCCGGCGGATCAGGCCGTCCACCTGGTTCACCGCCAGGGAAGAAAGAAGGTGCCGGTCGTTTTCCTCCCCGGCCCAGATCCCCTCGGTATCCGTAAGAAGCACCAGTTTGTCCGCGGTCAGGGCCTCGGCCACCTTGCTGGCCACGTAGTCCGCGTTGATGTTGTAGGTCTCGTTGTTCTCCCCCACCCCGATGGGGGCGATGACGGGGATGTAACCCTGGTCGATCACCTCATTGATCACCGAGGCTTTGATCCGCACCACTTCCCCCACGAAGCCCAGATCGATCTCCTGTTTCTGGCCGTCATCGTCGAAGACGAAGTGCTTGTTCTTCCGGGCCCGGATCAGGGCCCCGTCCTTGCCGGAAAGGCCCATGGCCTTTCCCCCGTGGACATGGATCCCGGAGACGATCTCCTTGTTGACCTTCCCCACCAGCACCATTTCCACAATTTCCATCACTTCACTGTCGGTGACCCGGAGCCCGTTCACGAAGGAAAACTCCTTGTTCACCCGTTTCAGCATATTGTTGATTTCCGGACCGCCCCCGTGGACCACCACCGGGTTCATGCCCACGAATTTCATCAGCACCAGATCCTGCAGGACCGCGTCCTTCAGTTCCGGGTTGATCATGGCGTTGCCCCCGTACTTGATCACCACGGTTTTTCCGTAAAACTTCTTGATGTAAGGCAGGGCCTCCACCAGGATCTGGGCCTTCTCTTTGGCCGCATTCAGCATGGCTGTCATGTGTATCCTTCTTTCTTCTAGCTCCGGTAGGAAGCGTTGATCTTCACGTAGTCATAGGAAAAATCACAGCACCAGGCGGTGGCGGAGGCACTTCCCTCCGACAGCCGGATCTCAAAGGTGATCTCTTTTTCCTTAAGAATCTTCAGGGCCTCCTCCTCGGAAAACCCGATGCCGGTTCCCTTAAGGGCCACCTGGATGCTGCCGGCCGCTGAGGAGATGGCAATGTCCACCCCGTAGGGATCAAAGGAGATCCCCGAATAACCAACCGCCGCCAGAATCCGGCCCCAGTTGGCGTCCTCCCCGAACACCGCAGTCTTCACCAGGTTGGAGGAGCATACACTTTTGGCCGCAATCCGGGCGTCCGCCAGGGAGGCCGCTCCGGACACCTGGACGGTGACCAGCTTGGTGGCCCCTTCCCCGTCCCGGGCAATCTCGATGGCCAGATGCCGGCACACCAGATACAGGGCGTCGTAGAAGGCCGCATAGCCCTCATCCGCCGGGCCCGTGATCTCCGGGTTTTCCGCCTGGCCGTTGGCCAGCACCAGCAGCATATCGTTGGTGGAGGTATCCCCGTCCACCGTGATCATATTGAAGGTCCGGTCCGTAATATCGGAGACCATCCCCTGCAGGCATTCCTTCCCGATGGCACAGTCCGTGGTGACAAAGCACAGCATGGTGGCCATGTTGGGGTGAATCATGCCGGAGCCCTTGGACATCCCCCCCACGGTCACGGTGGCCTCCCCCAGGGGGAAACGGACCGCAATCTCCTTGGAGAAGGTATCCGTGGTCATAATGGCTTTGGCGGCGTCATGGCCGTGCCCGGCACTCAGGTGCTCCGCCGCTTGGCTGATACCAGCCCGGATCTTCTCCATGGGCAACTGGTACCCGATCACTCCGGTGGAACTGACCAGCATCTCCTCCGGCTCTGCCCCCACGGCGGCGGCCGCAGCCGCCCCCATGGCCCGGGCGTTTTCCAGGCCCTGGTCTCCGGTACAGGCATTGGCGTTGCCGGAATTCACCACCAGCCCCCGGACATGGGGGGCCTTCAGCACCTCTTTGCAGTAAAGAACCGGCGCCGCGGCCACCACATTCCTGGTGAACACCCCGGCGGCCACCGCCGGGGTGTCGCTCACCAGCAGGGCCAGATCCTTCTTCTTCTTTTTCAGGCCGGCATGGATTCCCGCCGCCTTATATCCTTTGGGGGAGGTAACGCCCCCCTTTTCTATTGCTTCCATCCTGTTCCTCCTTGCCTTCTAGGGAAAGACCGGTGCTGCCGTGAGACCGGTGGTCTCCGGCAGACCCATCAGTATATTCATGTTCTGGATGGCCTGTCCCGACGCCCCCTTCACCAGGTTGTCGATGGCACTGACCACCACCACCCGGCCGGTACGCCGGTCCGCCTTCAGGTTGATGTGCACGTGGTTGGAGCCGTACACCCACTTGGTCCGGGGAAAGATGTTCTCCGGCAGCAGATGGACAAAATACTCGTTTCCGTAATCCTCCATATAGGCCTCCCGCAGCACCTCATCGGTGAGATCCTCGCTGAGCCGGGCGTACATGGTGCTGAGGATCCCCCGGGTCATGGGGACCAGGTGGGGCGTGAAATTGATCATCACCGGAGTGCCGCCCACCCGGGACAGCTGCTCCTCGATCTCCGGGGTATGCCGGTGATCCGTGATCCCGTAGGCCCGGATGGAATCGTTCACCTCGGTGAAATGACTCCCCAGGGCCAGGGAGCGGCCCGCACCGGAAACCCCGGACTTGGCATCCACGATCACGCTGGCCGGATCCAGCCAGCCCCGGCGCAGAAGCGGCGCCAGCCCCAGAATCACGCTGGTGGGATAGCAGCCCGGGTTTCCCACAATGGCCGTTCCCGGAATCTCCTGCCGGTTGATCTCCGGCAGACAGTACCGGGCCTTCGGGAAAAGATCCTCCCCGGGATGGGCCACCTTGTACCAGGTCTCGTACACCTTCTTATCCCGGAAGCGGAAATCCGCCCCCAGGTCGATTACCGGAATCCCCCGGGCCAGACCCGCCCGGGCTGCCTCCGTGGCATGCCCGTGGGGCAGGGCCAGAAAGAGTACATCGGAGACCTCCGCCACCTTTTCCGGATCCTGCACCGAAAGTTCCATATCACACAGATCCGTCTGGGCGGGGTACACCCCGCTGAACGTTTCCCCCGCATAGCTGTGGCTGGCCAGGCTGGAGAGGGAAACCTCCGGGTGCCCGGACAGAAGACGCACCAGTTCCACCCCGGTGTATCCGGTGGCCCCGATTATTCCTGCACGTATCATAACAATTCCTCCTCCCGCCTTCGTTTTTTATAATTATACATACCTATGCATAAACTTGCAATACCTATTCCTCCGGAATGTACGGCTCAAAGGACAGGCACCGGGCGCAGCGCTCCATGCTCATGGCCCACAGCCGGTCCTGCAGTCCGGTGTCCAGCACCTTCCGGGGAGGAAGGGCCACCCGGTTTCCCGCATGATACACCCCAGTGGTCTGGCCCCCCTCCGGGCCCAGCCCCAGTTTCACCAGGGGCACCGCCGCCCGCTCCGGGCTCTGAAAGAAGGGGCCCAGCATTTTCATGATCCGTCCGCCGGATCCGCTTTCCCGGTCCACCCCCAGCCGGCCGGCCACCGCCCCCGGATGCAGGGCATGGACCGAAATTCCCTGATTCTTCAGCATCCGGGCCAGCCGGAAGGCAAACAGGCTGTTGGCCAGTTTGGACTGGGCATAGGCCCTTACCGGAGACCAGTTCCTTTTAAGGGAAGGATCCTCAAAGTCAATGTTTCCGATCCGGTGGATCCCCGAGGTGACCACCAGCACCCGGCTGTCCGGGGTTTTCACCAGCAGCTCCAGGATCTGGGTGGTGAGAAAATAGTGTCCCAGATGGTTCACCCCGAAGACCATCTCCTCCCCGCAGACCGTTTCCTGCCGCTTCCGGGTCAGCACCCCCGCATTGTTGACCAGTACGTCCAGCCGTTTGTAGCGCCAGTAGAATTCCCGGACCGCCTCCCGGACCCCGGGAAGATCCCCCAGATCGGCCACCAGAAGGTCCACCCGGTCGTTTCCGCTGTCCCGGGCAATGGCCGCCCGGGCCTTTTCTCCCCGGTCCCCGTCCCGGCACAGCATCACCACCCGGACCCCGGCCCGGGCAAAGCCCAGGGCCGCCCCGTAACCCAGCCCCGAGGAGGCTCCGGTAATGAGGACCACCTTATCCTGCAGGGACTCCGCTCTGTTTTCCTCTATATTTTTCTTCTCCATATCCGTCTCCTGTCCGCCGGCTGCCGCCGGGCGCTTTTGTCCAATTATACCATGGGAAACATAAAACAGGCTGCCCGGAGGCAGCCTGGTTGGTGTCAAGTAAATGTAGGCAACCGTCCTCTTTGCCGGAGCCTGCAGTTTGTTTGTTGGTTCTTCAACTCGGGATTCTTGTTCTTTCGGTATCTTATATGCGTCATTTTCAATCTAAGTTCTAGGATTCCTTTGAAAT
>JAXGWN010000123.1:0-5783 GCA_040773285.1 Bacillota bacterium | reverse complement strand
CTGTAAAATCCCACGTCCCCGGAAGCCACAACCACCGGCTCCACGCCCCCATCCAGCCGGCTTATTTCCTCTGCCATCTCCTTCAGGTCCACCGGCATGACCTCCGGATTCATCTCCCGCAGGGAATCCGCCAGACGGACAGGCGCCAGCACCACAGACCCCTTCCGTATGGCCTCTTTCGCCTGTCCGGTCAGAAGACCGGGATCCCCAGGCCCGGCCCCCACCACCAGGATGTTCATCGGGCCTGCCGGATCCGGTCCAGAAGAAGGCCGGACAGCCGGGGGTCATCCCCCAGTACGTCCCCCAGAGTCACCTGCACTCCCGGATGCTCCTTGCTGAACTCCCCGATTTCTTCCGGAATATCCTTGCGGATATGCATCCCTTCGAACAGAAAATAGGGTAGAACCAGGATGTCTTTCAGGCCACGGCCGGCCAGACTTTCCAGTCCCCACCGGATGCTTCGTTCGGAAAACTCCATAAAGGCGGTCTCCACCGGTACATCAAGATCCCTGCGGACCCGGTCCACCACCCGGTTAAACGTCTCCTCTGTTTCCTTTCTTCTGCTGCCATGGGCAACCACCAGGATTCCATCCATTTACTGTTCCTCCTTCCAGGCGGCCACCGCCGCCAGGGTCTCCAGAATATCCTTTTCCGTGTGGGCCTGCGACAGAAACCAGGCCTCAAATTGGGCAGGGGCAAAAAGGATCCCCCGCTTCAGCATCCCGGCAAAAAAACTGGAAAACCGGGAAAGATCCGAAGTTCTGGCTGAGTCCAGATCCCGGACCGGCCGGTCCGTAAAGAAGAGGTTCAGCAGGGAACCGCAGCGGTTAACCCTGGTGGCAGGAAGGGAATAAAGGCCCTGTTCCAGCCGGGTGGCCAGCCCTTCCAGGTGACCGTAGATTCCCGGATTCTTTTCCAGCTGCTGAAGCACCGCCAAACCCGCCGCCATGGCCACCGGATTTCCTGACAGGGTCCCCGCCTGGTAGACCCCACCGGAGGGGGCCACCATTTTCATGATGTCCTGCCTTCCCCCGTAAGCCCCCACCGGCATGCCTCCCCCAATTATCTTTCCATAGACCGCCAGATCCGCTTCGATGCCAAAATAGTCCATGGCCCCTCCGGGAGCCAGCCGGAAACCGGTGATCACCTCATCGAAGATCAGGAGGCACCCGTGTCTGTCACACAGATCCCTCAGGCTCTGAAGAAATCCCGGCTCCGGGGGAACCACTCCCATGTTGGCCGCCACCGGCTCCACGATTACCGCTGCCACCTGGCCGGAATACTGATTGAGAAGATCCTCCACCGACTGGGAATCGTTATACCGGGCGTTCAGGGTATCTGCCGCCACAGCGGCCGGGACTCCCGGGCTGTCCGGCACCCCTGCGGTCAGGGCTCCGGATCCCGCCTTCACCAGCATGCTGTCACAGTGTCCATGATAGCACCCCTCAAACTTGATGATCCGGTCCCGGCCGGTATAGGCCCGGGCCAGCCGCAGCACACTCATCACGGCCTCGGTTCCGCTGTTCACCATGCGGACCATTTCCAGGGGCCGGACCATCCGGATCATCTGTCCGGCCAGTTCCACCTCCAGAGCCGTGGCCGCCCCGAAACTGAGCCCCCGGGCAGCCGTTTCCATCACTGCCTGAAGGACAGCCGGATGGGCATGACCCAGAATCATAGGTCCCCAGGACCCGATGTAGTCCAGATACTCCGCACCGTCCTCATCGGTCAGCCGGCAGCCCTTTCCGGAACGGATGAACCGGGGCACACCCCCCACGGCACGGAAGGAGCGCACCGGGCTGTTCACCCCTCCAGGCATCCTGGTAACCGCCAGTTCAAATAATTCTTCTGATTTCCCCATTACCCGAGATCCCCCTTCCCGATGGCTTCCGCCAGTTCCGGCGCAAAATAACTGATGAGAATATCCGCCCCGGCCCGGTATACGGAGGCTGCCGTCTCACACATCAGGGCGTATCCGTCCGCCAGGCCGGAAGCCCCGGCCGCCCGGATCATGGCATACTCCCCGCTGACACTGTAGGCAGCCACCGGCAGCCGGGTGTGGTCCGCCATTTCCCGGATGATGTCCAGATAGGAAAGCGCCGGTTTCACCATCAGGATGTCCGCCCCTTCCTCCTCGTCAAGAATCGCCTCCCGGAAGGCCTCCCTCCGGTTGTGCCAGTCCATCTGGTACCCTTTCCTGTCTCCCGACGCCGGGGCGGATCCGGCTGCCTCCCGGAAGGGGCCGTAGAAGGCGGACGCGAAACTCGCCGTGCAGGACCTACTGGGTATGTGGGAAAACCCTTCCCTGTCCAGCTCCTCCCGGATGGCCCGGACCCGGCCGTCCATCATGTCAGACGGCGCCACCATATCTGCCCCGGCCAGAACGTGGGAACGGGCGGTTGCGGCCAGCAGGGGAAGCGTCTCATCGTTTGACACCCGGCCATCCCGGAGAACCCCGCAGTGGCCATGGCTGGTATACTCACACAGGCAGACATCGGTGATCAGGAGCGGCTCCTTCCCAAGGCTCCGGCGGATCATCTGAAGACCCTGCTGCACCACACCGTCCTCCCGCCAGGCACCCCGCCCCGTCTCATCTTTTTCTTCCGGAATGCCAAACAGCAGGAAGCGGCGGACTCCGGCGGCAAGGCCCTTCTCCACTCCTTCCCGGAGCCGGTCCGGGCTGTAATGGAACTGCCCGGGAAGGCTGGGAATCTCCTGGCAGATGTTTTTCCCCTCCCGGATAAACAAAGGCCAGATCAGACTGTCCCGGCTGATCCGGGTTTCCCGGACCAGGTGCCGGACTTCAGCGCTCTCCCGCAGCCTTCTTGGACGTTTCAGCATGATACACCTCACACAGTTTCTCCACCAGGGATTCCATGGTGGCCTCCGCAGCAATCAGCACCTGGAGACCGGATGCTGCTGCCGCCCTTCCGGTCTGCTCCCCGATACACACAGCCGGAGGAAGGCCGGCAACCGGCCTGTCTCCCAGGGACTCCACGAAACCCCGGACACAGCTGGCACTGGTAAAGGTGAGAAAGTCAAACTCCCCGGGATCCCGGGAAAGGGCCCGGGTTTCCGTCCGGTATACCGGCACCTCATCGCAGACCGCCCCGGCAGCCGTTAGCACACTTACCAGTTCCGGGTCGGCGGTTTCCGCCCGGAGAAGGAGCACCCGGCTGCCCGGACCGGCCAGGCCCTGATCCGTCATGGACCTCCCCAGCGCCTGGCCGCTGAATACTTCCGGGACGAAATCGGCGGTCAGACCATACTGTCTGAGCCGGGCTGCAGTCTCCCGGCCCACCGCCCCCAGCCGGACTCCGGCCAGAGCCCGTACATCGGAGCCGCTTTCCAGCAGAGCCTCCAGGGCAGTCCGGACTCCCACCGGACTGGTAAACAGGATCCACTGATACAGGGTCGGGTCCGGCCAGGAAAAGGGAAGGGGTACGGTACGGATCAGGGGCGCCATCACCACCCGGGCCCCCAGCTGCCGCAGCAGCCCTGTCAGTTTTCCGGCAGAGCCCTCCGGACGGGTAATTAGAATCCCGGCTCCCTTCAGGGGAAGACCGGAAAACCAGTCCAGGGTGCCGGACAGCCGGCAGACCTCCCCCACCACGATCAGGGCCGGAGATTTCACCCCGCCGGTGCGGATCATCTCCTCCAGGTCCTTCAGTACCCCGGTGAACTTCCTCTGCCCCGGGGTGGTACCATTTTCCACCACCGCGCAGGGAGTCTCCGGAGACAGTCCCGCCTCCACAAGACCCCGTCCGATCTCTCCGGCGCTGGCCACAGACATCAGGAAGATCAGGGTTCCTCCCAGGGCGGCCAGGTGGGCGTAGGGGATCTCCAGGGTGCCGGAGTCCCTCATGTGCCCCGTAATGATATGCACAGAGGAACAGAAATCCCGGTGGGTCACCGGAATCCCGGCATAGGCCGGAGCGGCCAGGGCCGAGGTGATTCCGGGAACCACTTCAAAGGGAACCCCTTCTTTGGCCAGCAGTTCCAGTTCCTCTCCGCCCCGGCCAAACAGGAAATTGTCTCCCCCCTTCAGCCGCACCACCCGGAGACCCTCCCGGGCCTTCCGGAGAAGAATCCGGGAAATTTCCTCCTGGGGCACCGGATGGTGTCCCACGTTTTTCCCCACGTCGATTCTTTCCGCTCCGGGAGGAATCCGCTCCAGCACCTCCGGACTCACCAGACGGTCATACACCACCACCTGGGCTCCCGACAGCACCCGGTCCCCCTTCAGGGTCAGCAGTTCCCCGTCTCCGGGGCCGGCTCCCACCAGATATACCTTTCCCACTGTACCTTCACTTTCAGTCATCGGAATGCCCCTCCTTCAGCCGGACCGCCAGCCGGATGCCCAGCTGCCGGGATTCGGCCCGCTCTCCCCGGATGCTGCCGGTGCGGGTGGCACCGGAGGCCGGATCATGGTAATACCCCTGCAGGGTCAGCAGGTCATCGTCTCCGATCTGGCCGAAGGCTGCTATGGGCAGGGTGCATCCCCCGTCCAGTTCCCGGGCAAACCCCCGTTCCGCCTCCGAAATGTCCCAGATGCGGGGATCATGGAAGGTCCGGAGACAGGACACGTCTTCTCCGGCCCGGGCCTGAACCGCGAGGGTTCCCTGACAGCAGGCGGGAATCATCTCCTCCGGGGAGAAATACCGGCTGATCCGGTGCTCCAGTCCCAGACGACGGATCCCCGCCGCTGCCAGAACCAGGCCTCCGTACTCACCCCGCTCCAGCTTGGCCAGCCGGGTCTGCAGGTTTCCCCGGACCGGCTGGGATTCCCACTCCGGATACAGTTCCTTCAGCTGCAGCCGCCGCCGGGCGCTGGAACAGCCCACCGGACGGCCAAAATCCGGGCTGTCAGCCCCTTCCGGGAGAATCAGCACGTCCCGGGGGTCCTCCCGGACGGATACTGCCACCACCGGCAGACGGGGATCCGGGTTCATGGGCATATCCTTATAACTGTGCACCGTGATATCCGCCTGGTAACTGAGCAGTGCCTCATCCAGTTCCTTTACAAACAGGCCTTTTCCCCCGATGGCTTCCAGAGTCCGGTCAAGAATCATATCTCCGGTGGTTTTCATCAGGATGTACTCGATCTGTGCGTCAGGCTCCGCCTCCAGGATTTTCTGTGCCGTCAGCTGCGCCTGTATAACCGCCAGGCGGCTGTCCCGGCTGGCAATCCGAATTTTCCTCATTCAATATCCTCCTGACTTTGGCCGCCACAGCGGCCAGTTCCCTGGTGCAGCGCCCCTCACTGGTCATCCCGACAGTAATCGTCTCCGTGGTAATGAGAGCGGGGAAGTATACCGAGCACTCTTCCTGCCGGTCGGCCACCCCGGCCAGCCGCCCCTGCTCCCTGGCCAATTGTCCGATCCGGCGGTTGGTTTCCCGGTCTCCGGTGGCGGCCAGGACCAGCCAGGCATCTGTAAGATCTTCATCCCGGAACCTCCTGGGAAGGTATTCCAGCCTGGAATGTCCCAGCAGCTGCCGGACTTCCGGAACCAGTTCCGGAGCCACCAGACGGACCCGGAACCGGAAGGAAAGGAGCCCCTTGAGCCGCCGGGCGGCCACCTTACCGCCACCCACCAGCAGAACCTCTTTCTCCCGGCTGTCCATAAACAGGGGAAACCAGGTTTTTCCCGGTTCCGATTCCGGCCTCTCCGGTTCCTCCCTGCGGATTATCTCCACAATCTCTTCCCGGGAAAAGCCGGTTTCCTTAACCGGCCGCCCCACCACCAGCAGAGTGGCCCCGGCCCGGGCAGCTGCCCGGGCTT
>JAXGWN010000122.1:0-5807 GCA_040773285.1 Bacillota bacterium | reverse complement strand
TGGCGCCCGGAGCAGATCCTCCAGGCGTACTTCTTCCATACGTCCGGCACGTTGTACCCCCAAAAGGTCTTTTGCGTACAGAATCCCAATGATCCTGTCGGGTTTTTCCCTGAAGACAGGAACCCTGGAGTAACCCTCCCGGATCAGGGCATCCACCGCTTCCGGCACGGTCGTCTGTTCCTCCAGCATAAAGACATCCGTTCTGGGTGTCATAATCTGCTCAGCAAGTGTATCGTCGAAGGAAAAGATCCTCTGAATCATCCGCCGTTCAGTTTCATTCAGAACACCCTGCTTTTCTCCCATATCCACCATGGTCCGGATTTCTTCTTCAGTGATCCGTTCCTGCAGACCCTCAGGGTTCATCCCACTGAGTCGAACAAGGGCGTCTGTGGAAACGGACAGCAGCCGCACAAATGGGCGGGCTATTTTTTGCACCAGCAGCAAGGGACCAGCCGAGAAAAGAGCGACCCTTTCGGCCCGCTGCAGCGCCAGCCGCTTCGGATACAGTTCCCCCAACACCAGAACCAGATACGACAGAATCAGTGTTGTCGTGATAAAGGCCAGCTGACTGCCCCAGGGGATGCCCCGTTCCTCCAGCCATATCCCAAACCCGCCGGCCAGCCCCGTAGCCGCTGAGGCACTGGAGAAGAAACCCGCCAGGGTAATCCCAACCTGTATGGTGGACAGAAATCCTGTGGGTTCCAACAGAAGGGCTTCCAGTTTCACCGCCTGGGGATTTCCTTCGCCGGCCAGCGTACGGAGCCTGTTGCGGTTCAGAGAAACTATGGCCATCTCAGCAGCAGCAAAAAAAGCATTTATTGCAATCAGTAACAGAATCAGAAGAATACGTGTTCCCATAGGACCTCCTGCTGCATATTCTGATCAGCCGGACAAAACTGAACAGGGACCCATTCCCCAAAGAAGAATGGGTCCCTGTTCACTTTATCAGGATCATCCGATCCGGTCAAATTCCTCCTGAATTTCTGCAGCCGGCTCTTTCCCGGCCAGGCTCACCACCACAACTGCGATGGCTGCAAGCAGAACTCCTGGTACGATCTCATAAATGTCGAACAGACCACCGGATATCTGCTGCCAGACCAGAGCAGTGACTCCACCCACCAGCATTCCGGCCAGAGCGCCATTTCTGGTCATTCTTTTCCAGAAGAGGGAAATGAGGATCACCGGTCCGAAGGCGGAACCGAATCCGGCCCAGGCATAAGCCACCAGATCCAGCACCTTATTGTCCGGGTTCATGGCAATCACGAAAGCAATGGCAGCAACTGCCACCACTGTGAGCCGTCCCACCCAGACCAGTTCCTTGTCAGAGGCCTTAGGCCGGATAAACGGCTTATAGAAGTCTTCGGAAATAGCGGAGGCAGTAACCAGCAGCTGGGAGTCAGCAGTACTCATAATGGCCGCCAGTATGGCAGACAGCATGATACCGGCGATCCAGGGATTGAACAGAGCCTGAACCATCCGCATAAATACTTCCTCCACGGCAGCTCCCTCCAGGGGAGCTCCCCCCAGATACACCCTGCCCAGCATCCCCACCACCACGGCGCTGAAGAGGCTGATCACCACCCAGATCATGGCGATAAGACGGGACTGGCGGATCTGCTCGGCGGATTTAATTGCCATAAAGCGGGCCAGAATATGAGGCTGACCAAAATACCCCAGACCCCAGGCCAGAGAAGAGATCACCACCACAGCCGCCACCGGGAGTCCATCCACGCCGGTGAAAGGATTCAGAAGTTCCGGGTTGATCGCAGTAATGCGGTCCGCAGTGGCCCCCAAGCCCCCCATGGCAGCCATGGCGGTCAGAGGAACCGCCAGGATGGCTATGAACATCAGGGTGCCCTGAAAGAAGTCTGTCCAGGAGACCGCCATGAATCCTCCCAGAAAGGTATAGGTGATGATTGCAAGTGTTCCCAGGGCCACCGCCCCAAGATAAGGCAGACCAAATACTGTGCTGAACAGTCTTCCCCCGGCCACCAGTCCTGAGGCCGTATAAATGAGAAAGAAAATCAGGATGAATGCGGCACTTACCACTCTCAGGAGATTGGACTTGTCCCGGAACCGGTTGGACAGGTAGTCGGACAGGGTCAGGGAATCATTACACTTTTCTGTGTACAGCCGGAGCCTTCTGGCCGTGAAACGCCAGTTCAGGTAGGTTCCCACACCGAGACCCACTGCGATCCAGCCGGCTTCAAAGCCGGCCAGGTAAGCCGCTCCGGGAAGCCCCATCAGCAGCCAGCCGCTCATGTCGGATGCCTGGGCGGACAGAGCCGCCACCCAGGAGTTAAGACCCCTGCCACCCAGAATGTAATCGGAGAGGTTGTCGGTCCGGCGATAGAAATAAATTCCCACCGCCATCATGAAAGCAAGATAAAGAATAAAGACAATAGTCACACTGAAATTCATAGGTCACCTCCGTGATTTCTCCATACAACTATACTGGAAAAACCGCCGCTACTCAACTGGAGAATCCCACAGCAAGGCCCAGCAGAAAGAGAATCAGAAAGAAAAGGCCGGTATACCTTCCTTCGCTAAAAATCCCATAAAGGAAAAACTCGGCGAACCGCTCCCTTCCTCCGGGCAGATCCCTTTCAGGAGGATGAACTGCACCAGGATCTCCGGGAAAAACTGCAGTGATCTCCATATCCCGGATCCGTTCTTCCAGAAACTCCGTCCACTGTTCCCAGCTGAGGGGCCCTCCCTGGCCACGGTCCCACTCCTCTCCCAGAACCCGGGCCACCAGTTCTCCGAAACTGGTGCGGTTGTCCGGTACACAAACCAGCATGGGATTGCCTCCATCCCTGTCCGCAAAAATATGCCGGGGATCATAACTGATCAGTTCCCTGGGTAAGAAGTATTCCTTCTCCATCCGGGTGGCCAGAGTGTGTACTCCGGAAAGAAGTTCCAGTCTCTTTGCCATAGGCAACGGTCCCTCCAGCAGCTCATCCAGATTTCTCTTCTCCGGATGGCTGTATACGAGACAGACTCCGCCACCAATTTGCTGTACCGCTGGCACCAGGAGACCTGGTACTCCGGCCACGGACAGCATTTCCAGCTGCCAGGATTTCAAAGCCCCTTCTCTGAGGGGAAATTCCATCTTCAAGGCATCACCTCCACACAAAACACCACAGTGCGGCAGCCAGCAGAGGAACTCCCAGGGGAAGCCTGCGAAGCGGCTCTCTGCGGATAAGCGTTCCGGCCGCCATTACACACAGGGAGAGAACCAGGGCCATGGCCCAGATTCTCAGGCCTCCCTCAGCGCCATTCATAAGGACCAGTCCGGGAATCAGTTTGAGATCTCCCCCTCCCAGCCAACCGGCATTCCACAAAGGCAAGAGCAGCGCCACTGCCCCCACAGCCCAGCCCAGATCGTTCAGCAGGGTCACTCCTTCCGTGATTCTCATAACCACAGCTGTCAGAAAATAGGGCACCAGAATACGGTTGGGGAGCAGCCCATGCAGGAAATCCTCCAGGGCCAGCCAGGAAAGGAACGTAAGATTTACGAGAGGTATCACCACGCCCAGCTCCTTTCCGCTGCCCGGGTGGTAAGGACCAGCCCGGGAATAAAGGAAGACTCATAACCCGCTTCCACTCTGAGAATTCCTGCGTCTCTTTTCAGCCGGGCACTGACAAACCGTTCTCGGCGCAGCATTCCGGATGCGTCCATCCGGCAGATAACAGCCGCGGCCGGTTCCCCGGACAGTTCAATATTTTTGAGAAAGATCCCTGCCAGGTCCACTCCGGCTGCCCCGGCTGCCCATTGTTCCAGACGCTGCTCCCCTATTTCCACCATGGCCAGCCACTTGGCCGTTTCGCTACCCGCCTGATCCAGCAGCATGACCTCCATCAGGGCCAGTTGCATATAGGCAAACAGAATCAGGATGGCCAGAAAATAAGGAAATACCATCAGGATCTCCAGTGCGGCGGACCCCCTTTTCTTCTTCAGTAGCATATCACCATCTCCCGCTCCAGAATCTTTCCGTCCCCGGGCCGTACCGACGGGTAAAGCGCCCCCAGCCGGGCCCGGACCCGGATCCTCACGCCAGTGATCCCTTCAGGGGACACTGTACGGCGGATCCGGTCCAGTTTTTCCTCCCGGTCCACCAGCATAAGACTGATCCGCAGATGATCCTCATAATCCAGTTTCAGATTTCTCAGGGGATTGGAGGTGGACGGCATCATGCTGACCACGGACACCGCATCTTCCCTGCCCACCATACGGAAAATATCCAGGGCTCCCTCCCAGACCCCCATCAGCAGGGAGTAGGCCAGCCGGGAAATGGGGCCGGCCGGAGCAGGAGGCCGGGAGAAGGCAAAATAGGCCACCGAATTCACCGCCGAACGAAATGCCATAAGCCTCAGCAGATAACTGGTGTGCGGACTGTCCGATCCGGTGATCACGTACTCTGCCTCCTGACGGGGAAAATCCCTTCCGGGTTTTTCCTGATTCAGGTGGGAAAAATACTGCACAACGTATTCCCCCAGATACAGTTCATTTCTACCTTCCGTCACCAGATTCTGGATCTGACGGAAAATCCCGAGTGCTTCGCCCCCGGCGCCTTCAGGAAGTTTTCGGGCCTTTTCCTGTGGAAGATTCCGGTCCAGGTCTCCCTGTCCGGTTTTTTCCCCCAGCCTTCTGCGGGCCTGTTGCAGATTATCCAGTTCCCGGCTGAAAAACTGACGGGGGCTGAACCCCTCCGGATAGTCTTCCGCCGGTATTGAATTTTCCCCGGTCTGGTCCAGCAGATCCTGCACCTCCATAACCAGCGAGCGGTTTTCCCCGTACAGATCATCGATCTGGCCCCTCCGGGTCTGAACCGACTGCTCCAGCCGGACAATCCTGCCAGGATCCGGATTCTCCTTCCCCTTTTCCCTCCGAATTTCCTGATTCAGGTTGCGGATGTCCTCCTGGAAGTTTTTCACTTTCCGGTTGTTATCCTCCACCCGGTCCATATTTTCCCGGGCCTGCTCCAGTTTCACCGCTTTTTCTCCGGCCTCCGACAATTTTCTGGCCTGAGTGAAGTTCTGGAAAAGGTCCATCAGGGCCCGTCCCAGATGATAGGGCCCTGAATACTTCACAGATTCCAGGATCTGGTTCTTCAGCACCTGGTCCTGATCCAGCCACTGGACCGGTTCCCAGTGGGCCTCCAGCAGATCCAGGCTCACCAGGGCACTTTCATCCATGTTGGCTTCCACCATTTCCCTCAGGAAGTCATCATTTTCCTCCGGCAGGGTCAGAAGGCCGTATTCCCGGAACGTTTCCCGGTCGTATCCGGCCAGCAGACTTCGGCCCGAGGCGATCAGAGCCTGCTCCAGCAGACGGACCGCGGCCCGCTGACGCATGTGTGAGGCAAAGAACAGGCCACTGCCAAGAATCACAGGAAAAATTATCAGCAGCAGGATGGTAATGCTGCCCCGTCGGTTTTTCAATGCAATCCCTCCCAACGGAAAAAGACTTCAGGATAAAGGGGGCTTTGCCCTTTCCTGAAGTCATTATTTACATCCAATCAATTATAATTATGCGATCCTGTTGCTGTCTCAGAGCACCACTACTTTCCCTGGAATCCGGTCGGTGACCGTTCCGATCACGACACCCTCAAGACCTGCATCATTCAGGTTCCGGAGGTACTTTTCCGCATCCCGTTCGCCCAGGGCCAGAAGCAGTCCTCCGGAAGTCTGGGGATCCGACAGTATGTCCTGCATTGCCAGAGAAACCCCTTCTCCGAAGCCGATCCGGTCCCCCAGGTAGCAGCGGTTCCGGTGGGCGCCCCCCGGCACAATCCCCATATCCG
>JAXGWN010000121.1:0-5897 GCA_040773285.1 Bacillota bacterium | reverse complement strand
GGCCTTGTCCGGCAGAAACCGGTCACTGATGTACCGGTGGCTCAGCACTGCAGCGCTGACCAGGGCGTTGTCCTGGATTTTCACCCCGTGAAATACCTCGAAGCGTTCCTTCAGTCCCCGGAGAATGCTGATGGTGTCCTCCACATCCGGTTCCTCCACCAGCACCGGCTGGAACCGCCGTTCCAGAGCCTTGTCTTTTTCGATGTACTTCCGGTACTCATCCAGGGTGGTGGCTCCGATGCAGTGGAGTTCCCCCCGGGCCAGCATGGGTTTAAGCATGTTGCCGGCATCCATGGAGCCTTCTGCCTTGCCGGCTCCGACGATCAGGTGCAGTTCGTCGATAAACAGAATAATCTCTCCAGCAGACTCCTTCACCTCTTTCAGGACCGCCTTGAGCCGCTCCTCAAATTCTCCCCGGAACTTGGCTCCCGCCACCAGGGCCCCCATATCCAGGGAAAAGATCTTCTTGTCCCGGAGGCTTTCCGGCACGTCCCCCCGGACGATCCGGTGGGCCAGTCCCTCAACGATGGCCGTCTTCCCCACCCCGGGTTCCCCGATCAGGACAGGATTGTTTTTGGTTTTCCGGGACAGTATCCGGACCACCCGACGGATCTCATCGTCCCTTCCGATCACCGGATCCAGACGGTTCTCCCGGGCCTGTTTCACCAGGTCGGTCCCATACTTCAGCAGGGCCTCATAGGTGGCCTCCGGATTGTCGGATACCACCCTCTGGTTCCCCCGGATCCGGGTCATGGCCTCAAGAAATTCTTCCCTTCCTATGCCGAAGGTGTTGAGAAGGGAACGGATCTCCCCTTTGACCTCTGCCAGAATTCCCAGAAACAGGTGCTCAATGGAAATATATTCGTCATGGAGTCCGGCGGCCTCATTTTCCGCCGCCACCAGGGCCAGGTTCAGGTCCCGGCTCAGATAGATCTTCCCCGGCTCCACACCGGGGCCAGATACCCTGGGCATCTTCTCGATCTGCCGGACCAGTTCGGTCTTCAGGGCTGCCGGGTCCTTATCCATGGCCAGAAAGAACCGCTCCAGCAATCCATTTTCCTGTTCCATCATGGCAAACAGCATGTGCGGGATACCGGTCTCCACATGCCCGTATTCCATGGCCAGGCTCTGGGCTCTCTCCAGAGCCTCCATGGATTTTTGTGTCAGTTTGTTCAGGTTCATCAGGAACCCCCCTTTTTTCATTTCTGATCTTTTCTAACATTAATTATACCTCCCCTCCGGCACAAGGTCAATATTGGTCAGGAATGGCAGAAAAAAATATCCGGGATCAGATCCCGGACAGGCGGGAACCGGAAGATATGTCTCCCGGCTCCCGGACAGTATGAAAAAGTTCTTCCACCCTGCAGCCAAACAGACGGGCCAGCAGCAGGGCGGTCTCCAGACCAGGGGTCCTCCTGCCGGTCTCCATCCGGCTGTAGGCAGTACGGTCCACCCCTACGGCTGCTGCCACCTGTTCCTGGGTCCATCCCCGCTTTCTGCGGAGATCTCTGAGACAGTTTCTCATAGGCTCCTCCGTGTAATTATTACACATATTCTGCCATCAGTAGACCCTTTTTGTCAAAAATATACACACAACTCTTCTCAGTATTGCCGGCCTCGGGGGGCTGAAGTATGCTGGGTCCATGAGGTGGTGTGTAAAATGAGCACAATCCGTGATCGGATCCGGCATTTGCGCCTGGAAAACGGCCTGACCCAGAAACAGCTGGCCAACACACTGAATATTTCCCGGTCCATGGTGGCCAACTGGGAAACCGGACGGTCCCAGCCCCATATCGGTGACCTGGACCGGCTGGCCGGGGTTCTCGAAACCACTGCCGAATATCTTCTCTCGGGATCCCATGGGGTCCGGACGGACGACACCGGTGTGCTGGTTCAGGATTCCGGGGATCTGAGTTTTCTGGGGATCCTGTCCGGAGATGCCCTGTATTTCCGCCCTCTTTCAGAACCCCAGGAAGGGATGATCGTGGTCTGTACCCGGGCGGAAGGGATGCTGGCCGGCCGCATAACCGGAGGTCCCTCCGGCTGGCTGCTGCAGACCGCTGTATCCCGGTTTGAAAGTCCTGACAGCGGACTTAAGGTGCTGGGAGAAGTGGTCCGCGTGGAACGGTATTACCGCGGCGGAAATCCGTCGCAGCCGGAAAGCACTACAGAATTCAGCTACAAAAAATGAAGGCGGAGCCGGGGCTCCGCCTTTTCAGATCTTCTGGTGCAGTATCCTCAGGGAGTTGACAACCGCCAGCAGGGCAACCCCCACGTCGGCAAAGACTGCCATCCACATGGTGGCCAGTCCGAACAGACCCAGGCCCATCACCAGAAACTTGACTCCCAGGGCCATAGAGATGTTCTGCCATACGATTCCCTTGGTGCGCCGGGCCAGACGGATCACTTCCGGCAGACGGCTGAGCCGGTCTTCCATGATCACCACATCGGCGGCCTCAATGGCCGCATCGGATCCTAATCCCCCCATGGCCACTCCGGCATCTGCCCGGGCCAGCACGGGCGCATCGTTAATGCCGTCCCCCACAAACAGGGTCTTTCCGGGACTCCTGGCAACCAGTTCCTCCAGATGCCTTACCTTTTCCTCCGGCAGAAGACCCGCATGCACCTGGTCCAGTTCCAGTGCCTCCCCCACGGCTGAAGCTGCCGCCGGATTGTCACCGGTCAGCATAACCAGATGCCGGATTCCCAGCTGTCTCAGTTCCCGGATCGTTTCCGGAGCATCAGCCCGGATCCGGTCCTCAATCTTAAAGGAGCCCAGAAGCCCTTCCGGACCGGCCAGATAGACCATGGTCCCGGTCTCCAGCGGCACGGAAATCCCCAGATCCTCAAGCAGGGCATTCCCCCCCAGATGATAGCGGACCCCGTCCACAAGGGCAGTGATGCCCCGTCCGGGAATCTCCCGATATCCTTCGGTTTCCGGCAAATGTTCCGGGAATCCGGCCTCCTGCCGTATGGACAGAGCGATGGGGTGGCTGGAATGGGCCTCCAGTGCAGCGGCCAGCTGCAGCAGGTCCTCCCGGGTCAGACTGCCTTCCGGACGGATCTCCCGGACCCTGAACTGACCCTCGGTGAGGGTTCCCGTTTTATCAAACACTACGGTGTCCGCCTGCTCCAGAATTTCCAGATAGTTTCCGCCCTTTACCAGAACCCCCATCCGGGAAGCCTGTCCCAGACCTCCAAAAAATCCCAGGGGCACACTGATCACCAGGGCGCAGGGGCAGCTGACCACCAGAAAGATCAGTGCGTTGTAGATCCAGGGGCGAAACGGCTCGGAAAGGATCAGCGGCATCAGCAGGGCCAGAGTTGCTGCCACACCCACCACGGCCGGAGTATACACCCGGGAAAACCGGGTGATAAATTTTTCTGTTACCGCCTTCCGGCCGGCAGCATTTTCCACCAGTTCAAGAATTCTGGATACGGTGGAATCTCCGAAGTTCTTTTCTGTGCGGATCACCACAATGCCGTCCCGGCTGATCAGGCCGCTGAGAATCCGGTCTCCGGCACGGTAACGGCGGGGCACCGGTTCCCCGGTCAGGGCAGCGGTATCCATCAGGGCTTCCCCCTGGATTACCGTTCCGTCCAGAGGCACTTTCTCCCCGGTGCGGACCAGGATCTCCTCTCCCACCGGAATCTGTTCCGGATGGACCCGCTCCCAGCCGCTGCCGGTCTCCGTCCGCCGGTTGGCATAGTCCGGCCGGATGTCCATAAGGGCTTCAATGGAGCGGCGGGATTTTTCCACTGCCTGGTCCTGAAACCATTCTCCCACCTTATAAAACAGCATAACGGCCACCCCCTCCGGGTATTCCCGGATGGCGAAAGCCCCCAATGTGGCCAGGGACATCAGGAAGTTCTCATCGAACACCTCTCCCCGGAGGAGATTCTTTACAGCCCGCAGCAGGATGTCCCCTCCTGCCAGCAGATACGACAGTATAAAAAGCAGCAGTGCCAATCCGGGAGAGCGGCTCGAGAGAGCGCCCACCAGCAGAACGATGCTGAACAATACTGCTGCCGGCCGTCCCCAAGAGAGGGCTTTTTTCCGGATTCCCGGTTCCTCCCGGAGCCGCACCCCGGCTTCAATCCGGTCCGCCAGATCCTCCAGGGTCTTTCTGTATCCTTCCGGAACCGGCTGATCGGAAATGATCATCAGTTTCTTCGTGGTGAAATTCAGACGGGCCTCCCGTACTTCCGGCAGTCTCCCCACAGCCTCCTCGATCTTCCCGGCACAGGAGGCACAGCTTAAGTTTTCTATATAGTATGTTTTTCTCATGACGCTACTCCTGTATATGGGCCAGCCCCTGGGCATAGATGCCGGCAATGTGATCGTCGTCCAGACTGTAGTAAACGGTCCTTCCGTCCCTCCGGTAACGGACCAGACGGGCATTTCTCAAAATCCTCAACTGATGGCTCACGGCTGACTGGTTCATTTCCAGAATGGCCGTAAGATCACAGACACACAGTTCGGTGACCGACAGGGCATTGAGAATCCTGATCCGGGTTGGATCCCCCAGCACCCGGAAAAATTCGGCCAGATCGTTCAGCTGCTGCCCGTCCGGCATGCTTTCCTGCACCTTTTGGACCATATCCTCATGGATATTTCTGACTTCGCATTCGTATGAATCCATAGTATCCTCCATATATGATTATATATTCATATATTAGCATAATCATCCTCTTACCTCCAGGATTTTCCGTAATATTTTCCTGAACGCCACCTGTTCATTGTTCAGAACGATGTTCAATAAGATTTCAGGCGCCCCTTTGTTGACATTTTCCCCATCCCTGCCGATAATGACTTCAGGGAGGTGTTACTGCATGACCCATAAAAAAAGAGCCGGTCTGTCCGGCCGGAGAGAAGGTCCTCTGGCCAGGATGCGTTCCGGTCTGGAGCAGCGACAGGAAAAGATCCGTAAGGATGCCCGGGAAGTCAGAAAAAGTGTCCGGGGCATGAAAAATGCCGGTCAGGGAACCGTCCGCAGTGTCCGCCGGGATCTCCGCAGGTGGACCGGCCGTTTCCGCAGCGCTCTTCGCCGGCTGCTGAATGTATTCAAACGATAACAAAACGGCCGCCGGGGTCCAGATGGTCCCCGGCGGCTTTACGTATCCCTGCTTCTTCCGGTTCTTACAGATCCGGTTTCTCCTGGCCGTACAGCCATTTCAGGATCTGTTCCTCTCCCATGGGTTTGCCCAGCAGAAAGCCCTGCCCACTGTCACAATTTTACTCCTTCAGGTATTCCAGCTGTTTAACGGTCTCAATTCCCTCTGCCACCACTTCGTAGCCCAGATCCCGGGCCAGTTCCAGTACCGAACGGACGATTCTGCGTTCCTTGCCGTCTGCCTCCAGCTGATGGACAAAACTGCGGTCCAGTTTCACCAGATCGATGGGCAGCTGCCTCAGGTGGTTCAGGGATGAATATCCGGTTCCAAAATCATCCAGGGCGATTCTTAGCCCCATGGCTCTCAGCCGGCGCAGTCTCCTGACTGCCTCCTCCACATCCTGAATTACAGCCGTCTCAGTAACCTCCAGGGTCAGGTTGCCCAGGTTGCCCATTCCCTGCAGAAACTCCTCCAGTGCCTGAAAGTTGTGGGCACTGTTCAGAGTGCGTCCCGAAAGGTTTACGGACAGTTCGGGCGGGATCCGGCTCCGTTCCGCCAGTACCTGGCGGAACCGCAGGGCCTCCTGGAACACCCACCGTTCGATCCGGTAGATCTGACCGGTCTCCTCCGCAAGGGGAATAAAATCCCCGGGAGGAATTCTGCTGCCCTGCCGGTACCAGCGGATCAGCACCTCCAGGCCGGTCACCTCTCCGGTGGCCAGATGAATCTTGGGCTGGTAGTGGAGCCGGAATTCACCGGCGTTCAGGGCGTCCTCCAGCATC
>JAXGWN010000120.1:0-5921 GCA_040773285.1 Bacillota bacterium | reverse complement strand
GGTGGGAGGCACGTCCGTGGTGTCCAGCTGATTAAGGGTCTCCATAAACCCCAGAACCGCATTGAGTTCTGTGGTATACAGTTCCTTTTCCTCCTCGGTCAGGGCCAGACGGGCCAGACGGGCAACGTACTCAACATCACTTTTTTCTATGGACATGGATTCACCGCCTTATTAAAATCTCGGGTTATTATATCAGAAAAGGATAGCGGGATACAGTCCCCGCTTATCCCCGGACCTCCTCGTTGAGGAAACTGGAAATCACCACGTTTTCAGCCTCCTCCCGGGTCAGCCCCAGGGTCATCAGTTTGGTCAGCTGCTCTCCGGCGATCCGTCCGATGGCTGCCTCATGAATAAGGCCTGCCTCCGGATGCTCCGCCCGCACCTCGGGGACACTGGCCACCCGGGCATCGTCCATCAGGATGGAGTCACACTGAATGTGGCCCCGGCAGGGAGCCCGGCCGGTCATCTTCAGGGCGAACATCTGCCGGGAAGATCCCCGGGCTACGGAGCGGGAGATGATCCTGGCATCGGAGTTTTCCCCCTCCAGAGCAACCTCCACGATGGAGTCCGCCTCCTGGGCCCCGTCCGTCAGAAGGGATTCCTGAATGGTGATCCCGGCCTCCCGGCCAAGGCTCACCCTGGTGGTCCGTACGGTATGATCCACCCCTTCGATCTGGACCATCTCCAGGAAGGCCTGTGCGCCTTCCTCAACGATGATTTCTGTAACCGGATTGAGGATTCTTCCTCCTCCGGTTCCTTCCCCGTAGTGCTTTTCCGTATAGCGCATCCGGGCCCCGGGTCCCACCCGGAAGGTGTGGATGCCGTCATGCCGGGAATCGGAGGTTCCGCAGTTGTGGATTCCGCAGCCGGCCACGATGGAAACGTCCGCCCCCTCCCCGATATCAAAGTGATTGTATACCTTATCCGTGAGGCCGGAGGCCGACACAATTACAGGAATGTGTACGGTTTCCCCCCGGGTTCCCGGAAGAACCTCCACGGTGATGCCCTGTCCGTCCGGACGGGGCCGGATATGGATGTTTTCCGTGCTGTAGATGCTCAGACCCTCCCCGTCCCGGCGGATGGAGTGGGCCCCTTCCGGAATCTCTTCCAGATCCGCCACTTTTTTCAGAAGAGTTCTGTCGGTCTCATTCAGTTTCTTTTCTGCCATTTCAGAACTCCTTTTCACAGGTGAAACCACAGCACAGATCCCCCTCCAGAAGCCCCGGAAGAAGATCCTGCCGTTTTCCCTGACGGACCACCTGTCCGTCCTGAACCAGCACAATCTCATCGGCCAGTTCCATGATCTTCTCCTGGTGGGAAATAATCAGCAGCGCCCCTTCCGGATTCCTCTCATGGAGTGCACCGAAGGTTTCTGTCAGTTTGGCAAAACTCCACAGGTCAATTCCTGCCTCCGGTTCATCGAAGATGGCCAGCCGGGGGCTGCGGGCCATCAGGGTGGCGATTTCAATCCGCTTCAGTTCCCCTCCGGACAGGGAGTCATCGATCTCTCTTTCCAGGTACTCCCCGGGGCACAGTCCCACCACTTTAAGAAAATGGCAGTTCCGGTCGGTCTCCGGATCCCAGCCGGCCAGCCGCAGAATCCGGCCCACCGTCAGTCCCTTGAACCGGGGGGGCTGCTGAAAGGCATACCCGATGCCCAGCCGGGCCCGTCCGGTGACATCCAGATCCGTAATGTCCCGGCCCTCAAAGAGGATCCGGCCGGACTCCGGCCGGTGGATCCCCATGATCAGTTTGGCCAGGGAGGATTTTCCTCCGCCATTGGGTCCGGTGAACACATACAGATGGCCCTTTTTCAGTTCCAGGTTCACCTGACGCAGAATCTCCCGGTTGCCTTCTTCCGTATCCACGGTCAGGCTTACGTTTTCCAGTTTCAGCATTCTATGATTCCTCTTTTCCCGGGCCCGTTTCCAGCAGTAAAAGAAACTGGCCTTCCTCCAGCACCGGAACTCCCAGGCTGAGTGCCTTGTCCAGTTTGCTGCCCGCCTCGCTGCCGGCCACCACGTATCCGGTCTTTTTGCTGACCGAGGAGGACACCTTCCCCCCCTGGGACTCAATCAGGGCGGAGGCTTCACTGCGGCTCATGGTTTCCAGAGTTCCGGTCAGCACAAAGGTGATGCCGGCCAGCCGGTCCCCCCGGGGCGCCGTATCCTCCGTGGTTTTAAGTCCCGCCTCCATAAGACGGCTGATCACCTGGCGGTTCCCCGGTTCGGTGAAGAACTCCTTCAGGGAGGACGCCATGGCCGGTCCCACCTCGTCCACTGCCGCCAGATCCTCCAGGGAAGCCTCCATCAGGGCGGCAAGACTGCCAAAATGCCGGGCCAGATTCATCCCGGCCTTCTGTCCCACGTGGCGGATGCCCAGAGCAAAGATCAGGGGCCCCAGTCCCCTCTGGCGGCTCCGGTCTATGGCGGCCACCAGATTGGCCGCCGAGAGTTTACCCATCCGGGGCAGGGGTTCCAGCTGCTCCTGCCGGAGACCGTACAGGTCGGCTGCATTGGCCACCAGGCTCTCATCCACCAGCAGATTCACCATCTTTTCCCCCAGCCCGTCAATGTCCATGGCGTCCCGGGAGGCAAAATGCATCAGGCCCCGGCGGATCTGGGCAGGACATATGAGTCCTCCGGTGCAGCGGTAGGCGGCCTCCCCTTCCGGGCGGACCACCGGGGAGCCGCAGGCCGGACAGACCTCAGGCATATGAAACTCTGCTTCCTGTCCGGTTCTTTCCTCCGGCAATGACCGAACCACCTCAGGAATAATATCCCCGGCCTTACGGATCACCACCAGATCTCCGGTCCGGATATCCCTCTGGCGGATCAGATCCAGGTTATGAAGGGATGCCCGGCGGACCACGGTGCCCGCCAGACTCACCGGGCTGAACTCCGCTGTGGGGGTCAGCACTCCGGTGCGGCCCACATTCACCTCAATGGAAAGAAGCCGGGTCACGGCCTCCTGGGGAGGAAACTTGTAGGCCACGGCCCAGCGGGGGCTTTTTGCAGTGTTTCCCAGGGACTCCCGGGCCTTAAGATGATTCAGTTTCACCACGATTCCGTCGATCTCGTAGGGAAGATCATGGCGAAGACCGTTCCACTGCACCGCAAAATCCACCAGATCCTCCCGGCGATCAAACAGCCGGCCGCCCGGCTCAGTATCAAATCCCATTTCCCCGAGCCAGCGGATCATATCCTGCTGGGTCCGGAAAGGCAGGTCTTCCCCGTAGGTCACATCATAAAAAAAAGCCTGCAGATTGCGGGAGCGGACCACGCCGGGATCCAGCTGACGGAGGGTTCCAGCAGCTGCGTTGCGGGGGTTGGCGAACACCTTCTCCCCGGCCTCTTCCCGGGCCCCGTTGATTCTGGCGAACTCCTCCTTGGACAGATAGATCTCCCCCCGGATCTCCAGCACCGCTGGTGCTCCGGTAAGGCTGTGGGGTATCCCCCGGACCATCCGCACGTTGGGGGTCACATCCTCCCCGGTGGTGCCGTCCCCCCGGGTGGCTCCGGTCACCAGCTGGCCGTTCCGGTAAATGAGGGCCATGGAAAGACCGTCAATCTTCATCTCGGCAAAAAACTCCCGGGGGACCTCCGGGTCCAAGGCAGCGTCCATCCGGTCCCAGAAAGCCTCCAGTTCCTCTGTGTCCATGGCATTGGCCAGGGACAGAAGCGGACTGCGGTGCCGGTACTGCCCGAAGCCCCGGACCGCCCGGCCCCCCACCTGAGCGGTGGGGGAAACTTCCGTCACCAGTTCCGGCCAGCTGCTCTCCAGCAGTTCCAGTTCCCTGTGCGCCCGGTCGTACTGATCATCGGGTACCGTGGGGGCATCTTCCTCATAATACTCCCGGTTCCAGCGGGCCAGCAGTTCCCGCAGTTCCTCCGCCCGGGCACGGTCCTTGGCAGGGATTCCCATTTACTTCACCTTCCTGATGGGGGCAAACTGGGCCATGAAGATCTTGATCCCCTGACCCGGGAACGCAATGCTCAGCTGGGTATCCGGACCGCGGCCCTCGGTGGCCACAATGACTCCTTCCCCGAATTTGGCGTGGACCACCCGGTCTCCCAGCAGGTAGCCTCCCGGATCCGATCCGGGATCTCCGGCTCTCTCCAGGTCCTCCTGTCTCTGAATCTCCTTATCCCGCTCAAAGCTGCCCAGCAGGCACTCCTTGGGGATTTCATCCAGAAACCGGGACGGGGGATTGCAGCGGGTCATGCCAAACATGTTTCTCTGCCAGGCCCGGGTCAGGTAGACCTGTTCCATCCCCCGGGTGATGGCCACGTAACAGAGCCGGCGCTCCTCCTCCAGCTCCGATTCGCTGTACTGGACCCTCTGGTGGGGGAAAATCTCCTCCTCCATTCCGGCCACAAACACCACGGGAAACTCCAGACCCTTGGCGGAGTGGATGGTCAGCAGGGTCACCGTGTCATCGGCACCATCCCCGGAATCCATATCGGTGTACAGGGAGGTCTCCGCCAGGAAGGCCTCCAGGGTTTTTTCCTCGCTGTGGCGGTCAAAGTTCATGGTTTCCGTGAGAAACTCCTGCAGGTTTTCAATCCGGGTTACCGACTCCGGCGTCTTTTCCGCCCTCAGGGCCTCCATGTATCCGCTCCGGTCCAGAATCTCCCCCGCCAGTTCTGTAAGGGGAATCCGGTCCACTTTTTCCCGCAGGGATTCCATCATGGTGAAAAAGGCCTGCAGTTTGTTCCGGGGTCCGCTGGCCAGATTGTCGGTGGTTCCCACCGCCTCATAAACCGGCAGTTCGTTTTCCCGGGCATATTCCACCACTTTTTCCACTGTGGCATCCCCGATGCCCCGCTTGGGCACATTGATCACCCGCCGCAGGTTCACCAGATCCCGGGGGTTGTGGAGAACCGCCAGGTATCCCAGGATGTCCTTGATCTCTTTTCTGGCATAGAAACTGACCCCCCCGTAAATCCGGTAGGGTATGGCCTGGCGCTTCATGGTTTTCTCCAGGGCACGGGACTGGGCGTTGGTCCGGTACAGAACCGCAAAGTCGCTGTAGCGGCGCCCCTTTTTCAGTCCTGCCTCGATCTCGCTGGCAATGAACCAGGCCTCGTGATTCTCGTCCTGGCCCTCGTACAGTTTCAGCTGCCTGCCGTCCTCCCGGTCGGTCCACAGTTCCTTGTCCCGACGGTCCAGGTTCCTGGTGATCACGCCGTTGGCTGCCTTCAGAATGTGTCCGGTGGACCGGTAGTTCTGGCTCAGGGTAATCACCCGGGCCTCAGGGTAGTCCTTTTCAAAGTCCAGAATATTGCGCATGTCGGCACCCCGCCAGCCATAAATGGACTGGTCGGGATCCCCCACCACGCACAGGTTCCGGTGGCGGGCCGCCAGCATTTTCACCAGGGTGTACTGGACCCGGTTGGTATCCTGATACTCATCCACACTGATGTAGCGGAATTTGTCCTGGTACTGTCTGAGAACCTCCGGATGATCCCGGAACAGGGCCACCATCTTCAGCTGCAGATCGTCAAAATCCAGGGCATTGGCCCGCCGGAGTTTCCGTTCGTACAGAACGTACAGCCGGGCCATCTGTTCCTGGTAATAGTCTCCGGCGGAGGCGGCCTCCGCCTGGGCCGGTGTCTTCAGTTCGTTTTTCAGCCGGCTGATGGCTGCCGCCACCGCCCGGGGAGTGAACTTTTTGTCGTCCATTCCCAGTTCCTTCACGTTTTCCTTGTGGAGCCGTGCGGAATCGTCAGAATCGTAAATGGCAAAATTGGTCTCATACCCCAGACGGCCGATGTGGCGTCTCAGGATACGGTTTCCCATGGAATGGAAGGTGGAGACCCAGATGTTCCGGGCGTTCTCCCCCACCAGGGTCTGGATTCTTGATTTCATTTCCCGGGCGGCCTTGTTGGTAAAGGTTATGGCCAGAATGTTCTCCGGTT